>NZ_LQYX01000094.1:0-307 GCF_001587475.1 Geobacillus sp. B4113_201601 | reverse complement strand
TTCTGGCGCATCACCTCCGCCAACAACCGCCCTGCCTTCCGTTTGGCCTGTTTGATCCGCTCCAGCTTCGTCGGGGCCGAGGCTGCCCTCTGGGGCTCTTCCTCCTCCAACTGCCCTGTTCTCCACCCGATTCCGTCGATTTGGGCCACCATCGCCTTCAGAAACGCCCCAAGTCCTTGGTCCTTCCAGCTGCGGCGGGATTTCACCCGGTACGCGAACCGGCTCATCACGCTCTCGGCGTGGCCCATCGGACGCATGCCGGCCGTCTCCACCCCTTGCGCCGACAGCCACTCCCGGTAGTCCCGGA
>NZ_LQYX01000093.1:57933-58181 GCF_001587475.1 Geobacillus sp. B4113_201601 | reverse complement strand
CCGTGGCCTCGATGACGCGGTGGTGCTGCTGGCTTGGAAGGCGGATGAACCGATGACGCCAGATCATCTCCATGTCATCTTCGACACCGACCGGGAGCTGAGTGACGAAGACATCTTGCGTTACGATGCCCAGCGCTGGACGATCGAATGCGTTTTCCGGCAGGCCAAAGACCAGCTGAAGTCAGGTGGACCGTGTTCGCCACGTTCGGGCGGTGAAACGGTATTGGGCAGTGGTGCTATTTGCCTGC
>NZ_LQYX01000093.1:0-57923 GCF_001587475.1 Geobacillus sp. B4113_201601 | reverse complement strand
ACAGCATCGCGGAATCTCAACAAGACCTCTCTTCCGGACTGGAGCTTCTTCGGTCTCGGAAAGGACACAGCGTCGTCGAGTTCATCTATGACGCCGCAAAACAAGATATTCCCATTGATGTGATCAAAAAACAGCTCCATGTCGCCTAAGGGGTCCCCTGTTTGTCTCTTAGGGTATGGAAATTACTGTAACGAAAAATGCTCATCTACAGTACGTAATACTTTACATCCCGACACTTGTTATGATGGCCTTCTGTTTACACAACTGCTTTCAGATTTTCAAATTCAACTTAGTCAACACTAAATCGATACCTTGTCATCGACACCTGCTCCTCGTCAGCCGGCAATACGATCGACGGAAATTGAGGATGATGAATCGCATCAGGCAACCCTTGTGTTTCAAGGCAGATGCCTAAGTATTTCCGCGACGGCACGCCGCCTAAATCCATCCCTTCCGGCAACTGGTTCGATGTGTACACGACCACGCCGGCTTCGTCCGTCTCCACCGTCAACATTCGTCCGCTCTCTTGGTCATAGAGTACAATTTCTTTGTCATGATGCCGGTCGAGCCAAAACGGATGGTCATAGCCCCCGCCAACGAGTTCGATTTGCGGATGCCCAGATTCAACCGCCTCCCGGATCGCCTTTCCGTGCCGCAAATCAAACGGTGTTCCGGCGACATCCAAGACGCGGCCTGTCGGAATCAGTTCTTCGTTTAGTTCGAGCACACGCGAGCTTTGGATCGTCAGCGTATGGTCCAAAATATCACGTTTGCCGTTGCCGCTTAAGTTAAAATACGTATGATTCGTCAAGTTGAGCAACGTCGTTTTGTCCGAACGGGCTCGGTACGTCACCGTCCATTCGTTGTCATTGTTCAGCCAGTACGCCACTTGCACTTCCAAAGTTCCCGGATACCCTTCCTCTCCGTCCGGGCTCG
Organism: Geobacillus sp. B4113_201601; assembly: GCF_001587475.1. Classification (NCBI taxonomy): domain Bacteria; kingdom Bacillati; phylum Bacillota; class Bacilli; order Caryophanales; family Anoxybacillaceae; genus Geobacillus; species Geobacillus sp. B4113_201601. The sequence continues at coordinate 56,987 of NZ_LQYX01000093.1, read as the reverse complement.
TGTACGAAAAAACGACGCCGACCGCATCATCGCGATGGATCGGTTCTGCCTGCCAAAGCACTCGGTGAAAGCCGTTCGAACCGCCGTGCAGATGGTTGTTGTTTTCGTTTTTCGCTAACCGATATGTAACGCCCTCAAGCTCAAAGCTTGCCCCTTGAATGCGCCCAGCCACGCGGCCGATGGCTGCACCAAAGTATGGCGTATTTTCGATATACGGCTTAAACCGGTCAAACCCAAGTACGACATTTTCGATGTTGCCGTTTCGGTCAGGAACGCATAGCCTCGTGACAACACATCCATAGTTCATCGCCGACAATTCTACGCCGTGATCATTGGTCAATGTAAACAAAAGCACTTCTTTTCCGTTATATCCAGCCCATTTCTCATATGTCAATTTCATGTTGCTTCCCCTTCCTTATAACCTTACGATGTTTCCTGTCTTCGTCGATGTTCGGCAAGCGTCGAGCGCCCGCGCTTGTTTGATCATACGCTCTGGCGAATACAACAGCGGTGTGCCTTCAAGAACAGCGCGCGAGAAGTGCTCGATTTGCAGCGCGTATTGATCGCCTGACACCGTTTCCTCGCACTCCCTTCCATCAGCCGTTACGATCGTAATCCGTCCCTCACCGCCATCGACATCCGGCCGATACGCCCGCGAGACAACGATTTTTCCCTTCGTGCCCACCACTTCGTATTCGTTCTGAAAGAGCATGTCAAAACTGCACGTGAACTGCGCAAGCACACCGTTTTCCATCCTCATCCAACCATTCGTCGTTACATCGACCGAACGGTGCGGATCAAAATGGGATTGAACAAATAATTCGATTGGTTCGGCACCAAGGATGTGTCTTGTCGAGTGCACGCAATAGCAGCCGACATCGAACAAGCTTCCCCCACCAAGCTCAGGGTTCATGCGGATATTCGTTTCCCGATCTTGCAAATAAAAAGAGAAATGGGCACGCATATACGTGACGTCACCGATCTCACCGGCAGCGAGAAGCTGTTTGACTCGCTCATGCTGCGGATGGAACTGGTACATGAACGCTTCCATAAATAAAACCCCGCGCTCTTCACACGCTCTGATCATTCGCTGGGCGTCCTCTTCGCATAAGGCAGCCGGTTTTTCGCAAAGCACATGTTTTTTCTTCTGTGCCGCTTTGATCGTCCATTCCGCGTGCAGGCTGTTCGGAAGCGGAATGTACACCGCGTCGACGTCCGGGTCATCAAGCAGCTGTCCGTAGCTGTCATACGCCTTTGGAATGCCGAGCGCCCGCGCCGCTTCGCTGGCTTTCCCGCTTTCACTGGCGATCGCCACGACTTCAGCGCGATCCGTCCGGCGAATGGCCGGAATCATCACGTCTTTGGCAATGGCCGCTGTACTCATAATACCAAAGCGAACTTTACTCCCCATGTTTCGTCTCTCCTTTCCATTTTCAAAGGGAGAGGCTGGCACCAAAACAAGCCAGCCCCTCATTCTCCAGACAAACAAACCGAAATATCGTAGAATCAACTTGCCTTACTTTTGCTTGAGATATCTGCCCAAACAGCGATAATCAAAATTAACCCTTTTACAATATATTGCCAAAATGTTTCAATGTTCATCATGCTCATACCGTTATCGATACTAGCCATGATCAGAGCGCCAATAATCGCCCCGACAATATTTCCTCTTCCTCCCATCAGGCTCGTACCGCCAATGACACAAGCAGCGATGGCATCGAGTTCATACATTTCCCCACCGCTTACTGTAGCTGCATTCAGCCGGCTTGTTAAAAGAATACCTGCTACAGCGGAAAGAGTTCCCATTAAAACAAAAACGGACAGCACGACTCTCTTAATGTTGATTCCGGATAATGCAGCCGCCTCAATATTCCCGCCGATCGCATAAATATATCGTCCAAATGGTGTCTTTACAGCGATGAAAACAAAGATCATCGCCAGTAAAATAACAATAAGCATGGGGATGGGAACACCATAGTAACGGTTTAGCATGTACACGAGAACAAAAATACACAGCGAATAGCCTAATATTTTTCCATAATCATTTGCCTTTGAATTAAGCGCCAAACCTAGCTCTTTTCGTTTTTTTCTATTTCTCTCTACGGAAACAAATAATAGAATGATGCTAACAATCGCTAAAATATAGCCGATTGCATAAGGAAGATAACTGTTTCCAATCGCTTCAAAACTATTATCTAACGGTGCTACGGTTTCACCATTGCTAATCCCGATTAAAATCCCCCGAAAAATTAACATTCCTCCCAAGGTGACAATAAAAGCAGGAACACCGCGATAAGCCACCCACCATCCTTGCCAGAGTCCAATCAACGCTCCGGCGGCAATCGCCACTAAAATGACACTGATGGTCCCCCAACCATGCCATACTTGCAAAATCGCCGCAATCCCTCCAGTCAGTCCAACAACCGAACCCACTGACAGATCAATGTGACCAGCTATAATAATCAGTGTCATTCCAATGGCTAAAGCAGAAATCACAGACATTTGCATAAATAAGTTAGACAAATTCCGGGACGAAACGAATTCCCAGTCAGTTAAGAAACCAAAAATCACAGCGATTAAAAATAGTGCGATAATCAGTGTATAAGAACGGAAGTCAAATTTCCATTGCACCTTCTGATCCGTTCGGTTTCCCAATGTAGTTGTAGGAAGTGGATTTTTCATCCTTTTTTCCTCCTGTTGCACAAGTCATAATTTTTTCTTGCGTTGCCTCATGTCGTTGAAATTCCCCGGTTATTCGTCCTTCTGACATGACTAAAATGCGGTCTGACATTCCCATGACTTCTGGCAGCTCAGATGAAATCAAAACAATTGCCACCCCCTGTCTAGCCAGCTCGTTAATGATTTTATAAATTTCGTATTTGGCTCCGACGTCGATTCCACGAGTGGGTTCATCCAAAATTAATATTTTAGGATTGCTCAAGAGCCACTTGCTCAACACGATTTTTTGCTGATTGCCTCCACTAAGCTGAGATACTTTCGCTTCTAAAGAAGGGGCTTTTAATTTCATTTTTCTCGTGATTTCTTCCGCCTGTTTGACCTCCAGCGCCCGATCAATCACATGCCGCCTTGCCACCTTTTTTAATGCAACAAGAGTAGTATTTTTAATAATATCCATCTCTAAAACAAGTCCATACTTTTTCCGATCTTCAGACACATACGCCATTCCACATTCAATCGCTTCCAAAGGCCGGTGAATATGAACTTGTTTGCCATCAATCCAAACAGTTCCTTCTTTCTTTCCGCGATAAGCGCCAAACAGGCTAGTAAACAGTTCTGTCCTTCCAGAGCCCATCAATCCGGAAATTCCTAAAATCTCGCCTCTCCGTAAGGAAAAAGAGACATCCCCGATGATTGTTCGTCCTGTCCTTTGATCTCTAACAGAATAGTTTTCTACTTTAAGCACTTCTGGTCCAATATCTCGAGGTTCATAAGGATATAACTCGTTCAGTTCCCGACCTACCATCTTTGCAATAATCCGTTCTTCCGTCAACTGATCAATAGAATCCGTACTAACGGTTTGTCCGTCACGTAAAACTGTTACTGTGTCAGCCAATTCCATAACTTCGTTTAGTTTATGGGAAATATAAATACAAGTAACTCCTTGGGCGCGAAGGTCTCGAAGAATTTGTTTTAACACTTCTACATCACTGTCCGTCAGTGCAGCTGTCGGCTCATCTAAAATAATGATCTTAGCGTCTTGGGCGAGTGCTTTGGCGATTTCTACTAACTGTTGCTTGCCTACCGTTAAATCTCGAATCTTTGTTTCCGGGTCAATATTCAACCCGATTTTTTGCAACCATTTTTGCGTCTCCGAGTACAACCGATTCCAGTCTATATATCTCCGTTGCATTAACTCATGACCAAGAAATAAATTCTCGGCAACGGTCATTTCGTCAACCAACGCCAATTCTTGATAAATAATAGCAATTCCCGCTGCCTGTGACTCTTTAATGGTTTTAAATCGAACTTCCTTTCCCTCAATATAAATCCTTCCCTCGTATGTCCCATATGGATAAACGCCGCTGAGAACTTTCATCAACGTCGATTTCCCAGCACCATTTTCTCCACAAAGGGCATGGATCTCTCCCTTACGAACGGAAAAAGTCACGTTGTCCAATGCCCGAACCCCCGGAAACTCTTTTGTAATTCCCTTCATTTCCAAAATATACGGTTGCATAGATCCCACCTACTAACAAAGAAAGTTAAATTGGTAAACTAAGTTTAGAAACGACGGACAGCATTCGCGCCTTTAAGCGAAGATGCTGTCCGCCCATCGATTCTAGCGAATTATGGACGCGGCGGGCGTTTATCTTCGGGCACATTTTTATAAACTTCATCATACGAGTGAAATCCGTCTTTAATAACGGTATCAATGACATTATCTTTATCCACCATGATTGGATCCAACTTGATAAATGGTACATCCACTTTTCCATTATTTATCGTTTCATCAGTTTGAATTTTCTCTCCTTTCGCCAGCTGTACAGCCACTTCCGCGGACTTTGTCGCGATGCTCTTAATCGGTTTGTACACCGTCATGGATTGAGTGCCTTCGACAATCCGCTGAACGGCAGCCAAGTCGGCGTCTTGACCAGAAATCGCCACTTTTCCGTCCAATCCTTGAGCTTTCAACGCTTGGATCGCCCCGCCTGCCGTGCTGTCATTTGATGCCACAATCGCATCAATTTGGTTTTTGTTGGCCGTCAATGCATTCTCAATAATTCTCATTGCTTCAGAAGCTTGCCAGTCTTTTGCCCATTGATCCCCGACAACCTTAATATCACCTTTATCGATTAGTGGTTGCAATACCTTCATTTGCCCTTCTCTAAACATTTTGGCATTATTGTCAGTCGGTGAACCTCCTAATAAAAAGTAGTTTCCTTTAGGAACTTTTTTCACCAAATATTCCGCTTGCATTTCGCCGACACGTACGTTGTCAAAAGACACATACGCATCGACATCTGCATTCATGATAAGCCGGTCGTAAGCAAGCACTTTGACCCCTTCTTTTTTAGCCTGTTGAATGACTGGTGATAAGGATTCCGTATTAACGGCTACAATGACTAAAACATCAATCCCTTGGGAAAGCATATTTTGAATTTGCGACAGTTGCTTCTCGCTATCCCCGTTTGCAGACTGAACTAAAACATCGGCCCCTAACTTCTTAGCCTCTTCAACAAAAATGTCACGGTCATGCTGCCATCTTTCAAGCGTCAGGTCGGATACCGAAAAACCAATTTTTATTTTTTTGTCTTGGCCCGCCTGATTTCCGCTGTTGTTTCCGCTTTCATTTTTGGCGACATCCTGCCCGCATCCGGACAACAACAGGAAGATAAGAGAAAGTAATAAGACAGGGCTTAAGAACTTTAAAACCTTCTTCATAGTAACCCCCCCTAATGGCTAGTAATTTTAAAACTTTTAAGTAAATTATAAAGCAATTATCTTTGTTTGTCTATAATACAAACAAATGATTTTGCTTTTTATTTTGTGAGAGAATATATTGAGGTAGAAACAGTAGTGATGATAGGTTTATGAGAACTGTCTAAAAACAAAGTGGTTATCTAAAGACTAATCTCTATGATATCCATTGTACTACTTGTCTCGCAGAAGATACTCTATACGTCCCGAAAGAAGTATTGAAGTGTATGAAGTATGCCACATAAACTGAGAAATAGTATCTCAAATAATTTTGCTTTTCTATCCATTCAACAACCCCTGAAAAAGAGCACCTTTCCTGTAGGTGCAAATAGCCATATCGGAAAAGGTGCCCCTATGAATATCCATAAACTTACCCTTGAATTGGCTGTATCGTTTGATCATGAAAGGAGCAGGACATGATCCTTCAATTAGGATGGCGGGCGATACTGGAGCAGGTTGCTTCACCGCCTTGTTTCTCAAATTGAGAAACCTTGTGGTATCCACTTCTCGTTTCACGTCATCGGACGTCAGCTAGGGACAACCGCTGTTTTTCACCAGCCTTCTATATTAAGTTGAAATTTTGTTCTACATCCCGCTGATTCCTCTCATATCGACTTGTACTTAGATGAAACCCGCAACGAAAAATTCGGAAATTCTTTTTATAGAAATGAAAGCCACCGCTCACAAACGAAAAATTTTCGCATAACGGGATTAGACCATCGTAAAGAATCAACAGCAGTGTGAACACTATTTTTATGTCTAAGCAGCAAGAAAACTCACTGATACTCCTTATGAATGATTTTATTCAGCAATGGAATCCATTCCCCGTGCTTCCATGCTACAATCAATCCGATTGCGACCAACCCAAGCGTCCCCGAGAAGTAAAACGCGAATTGGATACGGATCGACTCATTCAGTATTCCGGCCAGATACGGACCGCCAAACATGCCAATAGCATAAATGGCCTGATATGTTCCCATGGCGGTTGCTTTCTTGGCCTCATCAACAGACTCAATCGCCATTCCTAATAACAACGGAAACAACAGCCCAAGGAAAAAGCCGTTGCCAGCTTGAACAACATAGAAAGAAATGCTTCCACTAACGGCTGGAATCATGAACGTAAACAGCGCTGTTCCAGAAAACGCCATAAGAAGCGAGCCCCACTTGCCCCATCGCGGAACGAGCGTTTTTCCAATAAAAAAAGTCGCCAAGGCATGCGGAATCATAAAGCAAAACGTTAACATACTTAAATCTCCTTCTTTTAGACCGATCTTCAACGCATAGGCCGGGGTAAAGCCAAACATCGTCGTAAAAATGATCCCATGAGCCAATACCGATAAAGTAGAAACTTTCCATAGCTGTGGTTCCTTGATCACAAGAAGAAGATGTTTCAGTTGAATCGTTTGTCTTCGTTCGTCGTCTCGCTTCGGCTCGCTAACCCATATAGAAAGAAAGGCGCCCGTCGCACCAAGAACCCCGCCAGCCCAAAACGGAGCGTGCCATCCCCATTGATCCACCATATATCCGCTAACCGTCATGCCGGTCAGTTGCGCCAAAACGACAATCAGCGAAATTTGACTCATCGCCCGATGAGTTTCTTTGGAGTGGAAGTAGCAAGAATACAGCACGGTAAAAGCTACCCATGTTGCCGCGGCAATTCCGGCCAGCGCCCTTGATGTAAGCGCCCATCCTAAACTGTCGGTGAGGGCAAACAAAAAGCCACTCCCCATGGCGAAGACCATCCCTAAAATGACAAACGTTTTTCTTCTTTGTGCTAGGTCGGATACAATCCCAATAGGCAGGCGGCACAACAACTGCATAAGGCCGTAACTGCCTAATACAAGCCCGATAAACGAGTATGTGCCCCCTATCTCTTCAATATAGGGAGATAAGATCGGCATATAAATAAAAAGGGACAGCCAAAAGAAAAACGAGGCGGTAAGAAAAAGGACACGATCCTTGTACCACGGGCCACGATGCACTTCCACTCCCCCCTTGGTCTGTTTGCGGACCGCTATTGTGAAAATGAAGGCAACAAAGCTTCTTTCGCTTTCCCTGCCGAACCAAATTCGCGAATTTTTTGTCTTACGGTCTGTTTTACTTCTTCCCTTCCCGCTCCAAGGTATTTTCTTGGATCGTACAGACTGTCATTCTCATTGAATAAGCGGCGAATTCCTCGGGTAAAAGCCAATTGGTTTTCCGTGTTGACGTTAATTTTCGCTGTTCCTAACGAAATGGCTCTGCGGATATCATCCAAGGGAATTCCTGTTCCCCCATGCAATACAAGAGGCACGCCGGTTAAGCGTTGGATTTGTTCCATTTGCGCAAATCCTAATTTCGGTTTCCCTTTATACGGGCCGTGAACCGAACCTAGCGCCGGTGCCAGACAGTCGACCCCCGTTTCTTTAACGAGCCGCTCACATTCTTCCGGAATGGCGTACATTGCTTCCGCCTCATCGACCACTACGTCATCCTCTTGCCCTCCGATTCTTCCAACCTCGGCTTCAACGGAGACACCAAAGGACCTTGCTGCCTCAACGACTTTTTTTGTCATCGAAATATTTTCTTCTAAAGGGAAATGGGATGCATCGATCATCACCGATGTAAACCCGGCTTCCATCGCCTCAAGGCATTGCTCATAGGAGGAGCCGTGGTCTAAATGGAGAGCGACAGGCACAGTAATGCCGTATTCTTTCACGAGTTCTTTGACCATGGCTGCTGCCGTTCGCAGCCCGCCAAGATGTCCGATATATCCCGGGCTCACGGCCAAAATGACAGGTGCCTCTTCTTCCTCGGCCCCTAGGAGAATGGCTTGGGCAAATTCCAAGTTGTTCACGTTAAAATGCCCGACAGCATAGTTTCCTCGTAATGCGCATTGCAACATGTTCTTCATTGAGACAAGCGGCATTTTGATTCCCCCTTCTGTTCACACATACGAGAAAAGCATCAAGCGCCATAAGGCGCCTGATCCTTTTCCACCACTCTTACCAGCGAGCAGTGAGCATTTTCTTACGCGTATAAAACTCCACACCGTCCATGCCGTTGGCGTGAAGGTCGCCGTAGAACGAATTCTTCCACCCAGAGAACGGGAAGAAGGCCATCGGTGCTGGAACGCCTAAGTTGACCCCTAACATCCCGGCATCGATTTCATCTCGGAACTTACGAACATTTCCTCCATCTCTTGTGTAAAGGCATGCCCCGTTGGCGAATGGAGATTTGTTGGCGACTTCAATGGCTTCATCTAATGTATTAACACGCACAATCGAAAGAACAGGGGCGAAAATTTCATCTTTCCAAATTGTCATGTTGGTGGTGACCCGGTCAAAGATCGTCGGACCGATAAAGTATCCATTGTCCTGAACCGCGGCATCCTTCCGCCCGTCGCGCACTAAAATGGCTCCTTCTTTTTCTCCGAGTTCAATATATTTGACCGTCCGTTGTTTATGAGCTTCGCGAATGACGGGGCCTAAAAAGACGCTCTCCTCTAACCCGTTGCCTATCTTAATTTCACTCGCGGCCGCCACTAGCTTCTCAACTAATTCATCAGCAATATCCCCAACCGCGACAACGACCGACGCCGCCATGCACCGTTCTCCAGCCGAGCCGAACGCCGCGTTAATAATTTCACGAACAGCCAGTTTCAAGTCCGCATCCGGCATGACGATGGAATGGTTTTTGGCCCCCGTCAGCGCCTGAACGCGTTTGCCGTGAGCCGCTGCCGTTTTATACACATACTCGCCGACTGGTTGAGAACCGACAAACGAGATTGCTTTCACATCTGGATGTTCCAAAAGTCCGTTCACGACATCATGCGCCCCATGAACGATGTTGAGCACTCCGTCCGGAAGCCCTGCTTCTTTAAAGAGTTCAGCCAAGCGATTGGCCAACATCGGCGTGCGTTCGGACGGTTTTAAGACGAACGTGTTTCCGCAGGCAATCGCCAGCGGGAACATCCAGCAAGGAACCATCATTGGGAAGTTAAACGGCGTGATGCCCCCAACGACACCAATCGGATAACGATACATTCCTGATTCAATGCCAGTCGCAATGTCAGGAAGCTGTCTTCCCATCATGAGTGTCGGCGCACCTGCGGCAAATTCCACGCATTCAATTCCACGCTGCACCTCCCCGTAGGCTTCGTTGTAGCTTTTTCCGTTTTCTAATGTCACTAACCGGGCCAGTTCTTCCCAATGTTCAACAAGCAACTGCTGGTATTTGAATAAAATCCGCGCCCGGCGCGGCACCGGCGTTTTGCGCCATGTTTTGAACGCCTCTTTCGCTGCCGCAACCGCATAATCCAAATCCTCACGGTTCGAAATCGGGACGTAAGCGAGCACTTCGCCCGTCGCCGGGTTTGGAACCGCTTCTGTCTTCGCAGAACGAGATTCCACCCATTGCCCACCAATATAGTTTTTTAAGGTTTGCACTCCCGTTGTCATCGTCATGTTCGTTGATCCCCTTTCATTATGACTTCGCAGTGGCCGAGCTGCTTTTATGTTGTTGAATGAACTGTTCAATTTGGTCCAACGTTGGCATCGCATCAGAGCAACTATGGCTCGAGATGACAATCGAAGCGGCAGCTGCACCATATTCCATCGCCTTTGGAATCGTCCATCCATTCATTAATCCATAGATAAACCCAGCAGCGTAAGAATCGCCCGCTCCAAACGTTTTGACAATATTCGCCGGGAAAATCGTGCCGATAAATGTTTCTCCTGTTTTCGTATAGGCGATCGACCCGTCTTTGCCATGCTTAATGACAACGATTTTCGTGTTGTAATCAAACCATTTTCGCGCTGTTTGTTCATCATCGCTCCGCTGGCCGTCAAACTGCTCCATCATGTCAAATTCTTCTCTCGTGCCGATGATCACGTCGCATTTTTCCGCGGCTAAGTTGTAATAGATTGCCGTTTCCTCTTTGGATTGCCATGTATACGGGCGATAATCCAAATCGAAAAAGACAACGACCGCATGACGTCTTGCATACTCCAACGCTAAAAACACCGCTTCTCTTGACGGGCTTTTCGCCAAAGCCGTCCCGGAAATCAGCAGACATTTTGCCTGCCGAATATAGTCTTCATGAATGTCGTTCGGTTCCAGTTTCAAATCAGCGACATTATCGCGATACATGAGGATGCTGCAGTCGGTCGGGCTCTTGATTTCGGTAAACGCCAAGCCCGTCACACTGCCGGACTTGTCGGTAATGACATGGGATGTATCAATGCCATTGTTTTTTAAGTACCGAACAATAAATCGGCCCATTTGGTCGTCGGCCACTCGGCCGATAAACCCTGTTTTCATGCCAAGCCGGGCCATGCCGATGGCAATATTCGCCGGAGATCCGCCGACATATTTGGTAAACGTCATCGTTTCTTCCATCGGCCGATGGATCTCATTGGCGTTTAAATCGATGCATAGCCGTCCGACAGCGATAAAGTCCAACGGTTTTTGCTGGTCAAGTGGTAGTAAATTCATCGAACCGCCTCTTTCCTGTCATCTTTTTGGATCGTTTCTACTTCTGTTTGGCCGCAAACTTGCTTTCCATCACCCACTCATGGTCCGGGTCATTATGGAACTTCCACGTCCGTACGGGTCCGGCCATGACGTTTAAGTAATACCCCTCATAACCTGGGGGAGCGGAAACCGGGTGATAACCTTTCGGCACTAAGACAACATCTCCGTTTTTCACGACCATCGTTTCATCAATCGAACGGTCATCGGTGTAGACCCGTTGCACCATAAAACCGTGGTCCGGATAGATTCGATGATAATACGTTTCTTCTAAATAGGATTCATACGGCAAATTGTTCTGGTCATGTTTATGCGGTGGGTAACTCGACCAGTTTCCTTCCGGCGTAAATACCTCAACGACAAGCAAGCTGTCAGCCGGTTTAGACTCCGGAAGAATGTTATGCACCCGCCGCTCAATGTTTCCCGCCCCGCGTATTTCAACTCCTACTTCGCTTGGCGGAATCAAACGGGCTGGATACGTTCCTTTCCCTGGCGCTAAACAAACGGCCAACTCCAAATCAGTCACTGCTTGCACTTCATAACGATCATTGGACGGGACATAGACTGAGTATGGCGGAACTTTCTCAAAAACATCCATTCTCAGTCCAATATTTTCCCACCGTTCATGTCTCGTGTATATGTTGGCTTTCCCTTTGAGAAGGACAAGGCAAGCCTCCTGATCCTTCGTCTCTTTTCGCAATGTTTGTCCTTTTACCAACACATACACTTCAAACCCGACGTACTCCCACCCCACTGATTCCGGTGTTACGCGGACGACGTTCCCTTCTTCATTCGGCGAATGGCTGGAAATAATGAATCGGCTCATGGTTTTCTCCCCCCTTTATCGTTGACGTGCGGCTAATAGGGTTTGAATATGATGGTCGATATACTCTTTGGCCATTTTCGCATACGTATATGGACGGGCAACGTCCGGGTCTTGTTCTGCTTCGACGATGATCCAACCGTCATAGTTCATCTCCATCAGCTTGGAAAAAATCGGGACAAAATCAATACACCCATCCCCAGGAACGGTAAACATTCCGCGCAACACAGCACTGCGAAAGTCGAGCTGTTCCCGTTTCACCTGCTCCAGTATGTCGCGCCGTACATCTTTTAAATGAACGTATTGAATCCGATCCGCATATTTATGTAGCAGTTCAACTGGATCGTATCCGCCGTATAACGCATGCCCTGTATCATACAAAAGATGGACAAGGTTCGGATCTGTCAACTGCATTAGGCGATCAATCTCGTCAGCCGTTTCGACAACCGTTCCCGCGTGAAAGTGGTAAACGAGCTTCATCCCCAGCTCCTGGCATATATGTGCGGCACGATGCAATCCGTCGACAAGGCATTCCCATTCGGAATCCGTGAGCCGTTGAATCGTTTTTTCTTCTGGCGCCCGGCGTGGATCCCAATGCATCGATCCCCCCATTTCGCAGACGATCGCATACTTGCATCCCATATCGCGCAAATATTCCGCCCAAGACCGGAACGTCTCGAGTTCCTCTTCAAGACGAGAACGGTCTGAAAAGAGCACGCCGGTGAATTTGCTGGCGAGCTCGATGCCATATTGGTTCAGTTTTGCCCTCAATGACGGGGGATCTTGGGAGAACAGGCGCCCCATTTCCGTTGCAACATACCCAAGCTCCGCCATTTCGGATAAGACTTGATCTTGGGTATAGTGATCACCCAGTCCCGGAATATCATCATTGACCCAGCTGATCGGGGCAATGCCGATACGAAAAGGATTAACCGTTTTTTCCATCTCTCTCACTCCAGTTGTTCAATATTTTCTTGCCCTTTGCAATTGTTGTTCTTTCCGTTTGTATGCCTCCGCAATTTTTGGGTTCCGGGACACTTCCGCCACCCCGACATGCCACCATGACTCATAACCATGGGTCATCGTTTTTGGAAGCACTTTAATATCAATCAATGTCGACACCGATTGTTGTTTGGCATCTTCGAGTGCTTCCTTTAACTGTTCGAGCGTGTGCACCTTGTACGTTTTCACCCCATAGCCAGCCGCACTTTGCGCGAAGTTAATCGGAATCAAGCTCCCGTCTAAGCGCCCGGTTTCCTCATTGCGATAGCGGAATTCTGTGGCGAAACTGCCCATTCCATGACCCATTTGCAAGTTGTTAATGCAGCCGAATCCACCATTATCAAATAGGAGAACATTAATTTTTTTCTTTTCCTGAATGCTCGTTACAAGCTCCGAGTGAAGCATTAAGTAGCTGCCATCGCCGACCATCGCATAGACTTCTTTATACGGCTCCGCCATTTTCACGCCAAGCGCACCAGCAATCTCATACCCCATGCACGAATAGCCGTACTCCATATGATACGTATTGGGCCGGTGCGCTACCCACATACGCTGCAAGTCCCCTGGCAGGCTGCCCGCTGCACCGATGATAATCGCGTCGTCGTCGATCCACTTGTTAATCGCGCCAATGACTTCCGTTTGCGTTAACGACGAGCCGAAAAACTCTGAGTATTCAGGCAACAACTCATCGAGATGGCCGGCCACTTCTGGCTGAAAGCCCGACTGACGGTAGCGGACGTGATGCAGCCGGTTCAGCTCTTCTTCCCACGCCTTTTTCGCGACATCTATTTCATTCGTATAGCCGGATCGATACCCGATGCGCTCCAACTCCTCGGTTAAGGCGAGAAGAGCGAGTTTCGCATCGGCCACGACGCGGACAGCATCCAATTTGCAAGCGTCAAAGGCCGAAACGTTAATTGTCAAAAATTCCACTTCAGGATGTTGGAAAAGCTGTTTTGAGCCTGTCGTAAAATCAGTGTAACGGGTACCAATTCCAATGACCAAATCGGCTTCCTTTGCGATCGTATTGGCGGCAAGATTGCCGGTAACGCCAATTCCCCCAAGATTATACCGATGGGTGCTTTCTATCGCGCTTTTGCCGGCTTGCGTTTCCCCATAAGGAATGTGGAATTTCTCGGCAAACTGTTTCAATTCTTCCGCCGCTTCCGAATAACGGACACCGCCGCCGCAAATGATGATCGGTTTTTTCTTTCTTCTGATTAACTCTACAGCGTCCTGAATGGCCGCTGTCGCAGGGATGCGGCGTTCAATACGATGAATACGTTTTTGGAAAAAGGATTCAGGAAAATCGTATGCCTCCGCTTGTACATCTTGCGGCAAAGCAATGGTAACCGCCCCGGTGTTGGCCGGATCGGTCAGCACCCGCATGGCCTGGATCATAGCCGGCATCAGCTGCTCAGGGCGGCTGATGCGATCCCAATATTTACTGACAGCACGAAACGCATCGTTTGTGGAAACTGTCAAATCATGCCAGTGCTCGATTTGTTGAAGCACCGGATCGGGCTGTCTTGTCGCGAACGTATCTCCCGGAAGCAATAGCACCGGAATGTGGTTCGCCGAAGCTGTCGCCGCTGCCGTCACCATATTCGCCGCCCCAGGGCCCACGGATGACGTGCATGCCATTATTTGCCTCCGGTGTTTTTGTTTGGCAAAGGCAATCGCTGCATGCGCCATTCCTTGTTCATTGCGCCCTTGGTACACTTCAAGCTCTCTAGGATCTTCCTCAAGCGCTTGGCCAAGGCCAAGCACATTGCCATGACCGAAAATCGTAAAAATCCCTTTGACAAACTTTTGCACCTTGCCATCAAACTCGACATACTGCTGATCTAAAAACTTGATTAACGCTTGGGCGGTCGTCAGACGGACCGTTTTCATGCGCTTTCCCCTCCGTAAATGTTTAAACAGTTTTGATCTCAAAATACGAGCGTAAAACCTTCTCTATTTTTTCTCTTCCTGTTTGAATCGTCGCTTCCGCCTCCCACTGCCAGTATTCTGGCCTAAATAACTCAATGGAAGCCATGTCATTGTAGCCAATGGATTGGAGGGTGCGTAAAATGCCATCTAAATCAATTGCCCCGTCCCCCGGCCACACTCGATGGTGATCGCGTAACGCTCCGACCGGCAAATCTTCACAATCATCAATATGAAAGACGAAAATGTCCATTGGATCGGCCGCCTGCAAGTCTTCGAGTCGGGAGTTCATGGCGTGAAAATGGAAGCAGTCCAGAACAAGGCCCACTTGACTGCTGTCCACCGATTTGACAATCTCATACGCTTGCGCGAACGTGTTGACGGAACAATTCGGGTATCCACAAAACTCGAGGGCAATTTTTACGCCGTACGGTTCGCTGAACTCGGCTAACTCCCGAAGCACGCGAACGGTTTCCGTTTTTATTTCCGACTTCGTATAATCACCGACATCAAACGTCGGAACCACAATCACCGTTTGGCAGCCAATTTGTTCGCCAATTTCGCACAAAAACTGCAGATCGCGACGGATTTGGCCGAATCCTTCCTCATCGCGGAACGTGATAAACTCCAGTGCATTGAAAGCATACGGTTTCAAACAATGAGAAGCAAAGAATTGTTTCAAGTCGTCAACTGTATAGGAAGCGAGAAATTCTTTCAACTTATCAAGCCGAATTTCAATGCCGTCATAACCATATTTTTCACATAGCTCTAAGTCATTCTTTAATGTAGAATTTTTTAACGTCGTCGCCTCATTAAATACGATTTTCATTATTCTCCTCCTATCCTACCATTTGCGATTTTTGCGAGAATCAATGAATACAGCTACGGTGATAATGACCCCCTTGAGAATTTGTTGCCAGTACGGAGAAACGTTTAGTAAGTCAAGGCCGTTATTCATTACACCGATAATGAGCGCACCGACAATCGTACCACCAATCGTCCCGATCCCACCGGCAAGGCTTGTTCCGCCAATGACCGCGGCAGCGATGGCATCGAGTTCATACATGACCCCGGCCGTCGGCTGCCCCGAGGAAATGCGCGAGGTCAAGATGAGTCCAGCCACCCCTGACAATAGCCCGGCATATGCGTAAACGAAAATCTTATATTTATCGACATTGACTCCGGCAATTATGGCCGCCTGTTCATTTCCGCCAATTGCATACACGTATTTGCCAAACTTCGTTTTATTTAATAGAATGTAGGAAATGCCCCCCACAAGCGCAAAAATGAGAATCGGAACCGGAATTCCTAGAATATCTCCTTGCCCAATCCATAAAAACGACGGCGACAAATTGCCGATTGGTCTTCCATCACTGAATAACAGTGCTGCACCTCTAGCTGCTGTCATCATCCCTAATGTCACAATAAAAGGAGCAATTTTCGCCTTCGAAATAATCGTCCCGTTGATGACTCCTGTAAAGAGTCCTAGTCCAAGACCAGTCAAAATCGGAACAGCAACCGGATACGTATCTGGGTGCGCAAAGCTAGCCGCAACGACAGAGACAAGAGCAATGACAGAACCGGATGACAAGTCAATGCCGGTTGTAATAATCACAATCGTGACACCAATCGCAACAATTCCAACAACAGACATTTGTCGAACAATATTTAATAAGTTGCCGGTTGTAAAAAATGTCGGTGAAAGAATGGACATCAAAATGACGAGTGCTATCAGAATCACCAACATGCCATATCGGTTTAAAAATCGATACAATTTGTCCTTGGACGTAGCCGTCGAAGAAATCCCTGCCTTCCCCTGTTTGTTCGTAACAGAAACTTGGCTTTCCATACCCATTCCCCCTGTTCTTTATCGCTTCGCCTCGATCAACTGGCCCGTTGCCAGCTGCATAATCTGCTCTTGGGTTGCTTCTTCCCTTGTCAGCTCTCCTGTTTTTCTTCCTTCATGCATAACGATAATCCGGTCGCTCAATCCCAATATTTCCGGCATTTCCGAAGAAACTACGACGATCGCTTTTCCCTTCTTGGCGAGATCAAAAATTAAATTGTAAATTTCCGCCTTCGCCCCTACATCAATTCCCCTCGTCGGTTCATCGAGAAACAAAATATCCGGATTGTGAAGCAGCCATCGGGCAATGAGCGCTTTTTGCTGATTTCCCCCGCTTAAATATTTGATCAATTGCTGCAAACTCGGCGTTTTAATCGCAAGCTGTTCGGCTAACCTTTGACAGTCTTCGCGGATTTTTCTTTGTTGCAAAAAACCCGCCTTCGTATACTGGTTGACCGTAACCGTGATCATGTTGTCCTCGACAGACAACGGTAAAAACAGCCCTGTCAGTTTTCGGTCTTCCGTCAACAGGCCCATCCCATATCGAATCGCGTCCCGTGCCGAGCGAATCGCAACCTTTTTTCCGTGAACATAAATGTCTCCCGCGTCCGGTTTGACAACGCCAAAAACGCTTTCTAATACTTCTGTTCTTCCAGACCCCATCAACCCAGCAAACCCGACTATTTCCCCTTTCCGCACTTCAAAGCTCACATCATGAAATTTCCCTTTTTTCGTCAACCCTTTGACCGACAACACCACTTCTCCGATCGGAATCTTTGGCTTATGGAAAATTTGATTCAATTCCCTTCCGACCATCATTTGAATGAGTTCATCCCTTGAAATTTGATGGCTCGGCTTCGTCCCGATGTACTTCCCGTCCCTCAGCACGGTCACCTCATCGGTGATTTGCTCGAGTTCATCCATCTTATGAGTAATATAAATAATGGATACACCCTCTTTTTTCAAAGAGCGAATGATGTGGAAAAGGTGATGAACCTCTTTCTCCGTAATGGCCGACGTCGGTTCATCCATAATGATCAGCTTCGAATTGTAAGAGATCGCTTTCGCAATTTCCACCATCTGCATATTGGCAATGCTCAACCCCCCCATTTTCGCATTGGGATCAATATCGATCTCAAGCTGTTCAAATAGTTGTCTCGTCTTTTGAATAAGTTCCTTCATTTTGACCCAACCTGCGAACGGATAACTCGGTTCTCTGCCGAGAAAAATATTTTCCGCCACCGTCATGTTCGGAACCGGGCTCAACTCTTGATGAATCATCGAAATGCCTTTATCGAGCGCTTGTTTAATCGTGAAGACTTTCAGCTCTTCCCCGTCGAACATGATCTTGCCTTGATCAGGTGTATAAATGCCGATCAGGATCTTCATTAAGGTAGACTTCCCCGCTCCATTTTCCCCCATCAGTGCATGTACAGTTCCTCTTTTTACTTTCAGCTGCACCCGATCCAAAGCCTTTACTCCAGGAAACTCTTTTGTAATATCGATCATTTCCAATACATAATTGTTGCTCATTCGCACCCCGCCTTTTCGCTATAGATTACCCCTTTTATCAGAGCGGATGGTTGCCCCGCGGCTTTATAACGTCGGCCGTTCTATGAGCTTAGGTAGGCTAGTTTCACAAAGGAAAAATGAATGTTAGGAAGGATGTCAGCAACGCGGCAGCATCCTTCCTTTTCTTTTCTCATTGCCACTTTTTGATGTACTCATCGACATTCTCTTTCGTAACCAGCTCATACGGAATCCAATTGTATTTCTCTACTTTTTCTCCTTTTGCCGCTTTAATAGCCGTCTCTAATCCAGCTTGTCCTTGACCTTTCGCGTTTTGATAGACGGTGACTTTTAATTTTCCTTGCTTAACATATTCAAGAGCATCCGGCGTCGCATCAACTCCTGCTACAACAACATCATTTAACTTTCCGGCAGCCTCCAGTGCCATAATCGCACCGATAGCCATTTCATCATTGTTAGAGACAACAGCATCAATTTTTTTGCCCGACTGCAACCAATTTTCCATCAGCGCCATTCCCTTTGCACGATCCCATTCTGCTGTTCCTTCTAGAACGACTTTCATCCCCGGATATTTTTTTATCACTTGCTTATTTCCTTCTGTCCGCTTGATTTGTGCTTCCTGACCCATTTGGCCATTGATAATGGCGATGTTTCCTTTGCCTCCTAAGATTTTTGCCACTTCTTCCATTTGCATGATGCCAGCTTTGATCGATTCAGAACCAACATAGGCTGTTGCCTTGTCTACCCCGTCAAAAATACGGTTTACAACCACGATTGGAACGTTCGCTTGATTCGCTTTTTCCACCATTTGCGGCGCCGAAACCGTATCGACAGGAATCAAGACAATGGCATCCACTTTTTGTTGAACAAAGTTTTCCACTTGAGACAATTGCTTGTTTGCGTCATTCATCGCATCAACGTAAATGACTTCCACATCTTTTTGCGTTTTGGCATATTCCTTCATTCCGTCTTGCAAGTAACTCAGCCATTTGTCATCAAAATCTGGAAGGGCCGCGCCGATGACCATTTTCCCTGATTTGTCCCCTGGTTGAGCTGTTTCTTGTTGCTTGTTACAAGCAAAAAGCAACGAAAAACTAAACAACAAGATCAACGAAACCCACTTCATTCGACCTTTCATCTTCCTTTTGCCCCCTTGTCCCCTTTGTTTCTTTCAAACTTCTCTATCCATAGCTGCCATGTTCATCTCTCGATGGAGAGCGAAACCGACCTATGGACGTTTTTTATGACAAACGAAGCCTAGAAGGCCGGTGATTTACTAGGGCAACAGCTTCTTGGAATCGCTCTCCAAGTAAAAAAACTTGTAGCTTCAGCCCTATTTTCACACGTTCACCCATCGATCAAGGCAAACAGCGGTTTTTCACCGGCCTTCTAGAATAGCCTCGCTGCCGTCAATTAACGTGTTTGCTCAGCTACATGTCCTTCGAGCCATACTGTTTTTCCGGTGTCAAACGATTCAGTCGCCGCAATGGCGATTTTTAAGTTCACTTTTCCATCAATTTCGGTTACTTTTGGCGTTTGCCGGTTTTGAATGCATTCGATAAAGTGGACAAGCTCTAAACGGTATGCATTATTGAAGCGCGTTTGGAAATCAGGGATGATTTCGTACGTGCTTCCTTTGGCATTCAACAATGTGACATTTTGGTTGCGCAAAGTGCCAATAAACAGCGAACCTTCTGTGCCGATGATCTCTGTACGAATATCGTGCCCGTATGGCGAGTTCCGGCTTGCTTCGATATCCCCAGCTGCGCCAGAGTCAAAATGGACATACGTAATTGCCTGATCCACATCTTTAAACTCTTTCATAAATGAATGCAACAGTACTCTTCCATGAGCGGAAACAGACGTAATTTCTGCCCCCATTAAGTAACGGGCAATATCATAGTCATGAATCGAAACGTCCAAAAATACGCGGCCGCTATGTTGAATAAACTCAGCCGGAGGTGAACCAGCATCTCTTGTAATCCCTTTAAAGTAGATTGGTTTGCCAATATCCCCCGCTTCAATTCTTCTCTTCGCCTCGGCATAAGCAGGATCAAACCGTCTCATAAAGCCGACTTGACAAATGACACCTGTCTCCTGAATCGTTTGAATGATGTCATCGGCTTCCTCTAAACTTTGAGTAAGCGGTTTCTCGACGAAGATCGCTTTGCCGTTTTTAGCTGCTTTTGCAATCATCTCTGCATGAGTGCTCGTCGGGGTTACGATCACGACGGCATCAATTGTTGGATCCTCGAATACATCATCCGGGTTCTTGGTCCAGTACTCGATCCCGTATTCACGTGCGAACTGCTCCGCTCTTTCTCCAAGGGGATCAACGACACTCACTAATTTCGCCCCGCTCACTTGATGAGTTGCCAAGTTTTTCGCATGGTGGTGTCCAAGGCGCCCTAATCCAAGAACTGCACAACGAACGGTCATGATCCACACACCTTTCTTTGCTTAATGTGATCGCTTTCTAAATCGTCGTATTTCATCAACGCGATTGCACTTGCACTGACGGTAGCACTTCAGAAATGCTTACCCATCCTCCAGTTTGCACCGACCGTTCCACCGCCTCAAGCACGGCTTGATTGCGAACGCCGTCTTCGAAGTTCGGCGAAGGGCTGTACCCGCCGGCAATGCCATTCATCATTTCCACCAACAAGTTAATAAATGTATGTTCATAGCCAATAATGTGCCCAGCCGGCCAATAAGCCGAGGCATACGGATGCTCCACCTCTGTGCAGTTGATCGTCCGAAATCCTTGCAGCCCGCGCTCGTCATCTTCCAAATACACTTGGAGGTTATTCATATTCTCCATATCCCAACGGATCGAGCCACGTTCTCCATTGATTTCAAAACGGTTGCCCGCCCGATTCCCCCTACTGAAACGACTGACTTCGAATACCCCTAAAGCCCCGTTTTCAAAACGGGCTAAAAAGGCGGAGGCATCGTCAACATCCACTTCTCCCCATGCGGTACTTTCAATCCGCCCTTTTAAATGGATATCCATATCCCCAAGCGGCCGTTTTTTAATAAACGTCTCCACCATGCCGACAACTTCGCGGAATTCCCCGACTAAGAAACGGGCTAGGTCGATAATATGCGCCCCAAGATCTCCGTGTGTGCCTGATCCAGATACTTCTTTTTTCAGGCGCCATATTAACGGGAAGTTCGGATCCATCAGCCAGTCTTGCAAAAACGTAGCACGAATGTGGTAAATTTTTCCCAGTCGCCCTTGTGCGATCAACTGCTTGGCAAACTGAACCGCCGGAGCAAAACGGTAATTGTGACAAATCATATGAACTACACCTGCTCGCTTGACAGCTTCCAA
Organism: Geobacillus sp. B4113_201601; assembly: GCF_001587475.1. Lineage (NCBI taxonomy): Bacteria > Bacillati > Bacillota > Bacilli > Caryophanales > Anoxybacillaceae > Geobacillus > Geobacillus sp. B4113_201601. Next base: position 35,570 of record NZ_LQYX01000093.1, on the reverse strand, counting down.
CATTTCAAGCGATTGTTCCAATGTGAGAGCAAGCGGTTTCTCACAAATGATATGTTTTCCTGCTTTCGCTGCCGCGATTGCAATTTCCGCATGCGTATTGTTTGGGGTAACAATATCGATGACATCGATATCATCCCGTTCCATCAGACGGCGCCAATCTGTTTCATACGATGCCCATCCCATTTTTTTCGCCGCTTCTTTAACTCCTTGCTCATCCCGGCCCGCAATGGCTTGCAGAACTGGGATGACATCTGTGTCGAAGTAAAAGGGAAGATCGCGAAATGCATGGCTATGCGCTTTCCCCATAAACTTATAACCAACCATGCCAATCCGGATTTGTCTTTTCTCTCTCATTCTCTCACCCGCCTTTTTATTTTGACGGAGCTGTTTGGCGAAAGTGGATTATTTCCCCTGTTTTAGCACTTTCATAAATCGCCTCTAGCAATTGAATCGAGCGGAAGCCATCTTCAGCTGTCACCGGGGGCTTTGCGCTATGAACAATCGCATCAATAAACAGTCGATCTTCTTCCGCATATCCCCACTTTTCCTCAATGGTCAACTGATAAAAATCATGAATTTGCGCCGTCTGCTGCAACCCTGGAGCATACATCACTTTTTCAAGTTCTTGGGTAGCGACCGTGCAATACTTTCCATAAACCTCTAAACTCTCAAACGGAAAGCTCCATCCAGCATGAGCATACGTCACAAAATTGACGATTGTCCCTGAAGCAAACGTCATCATAATCGCGAATGTGTCTAATTCCTCTGTCGAAATGTTTTGTTTTGCTTCGCAGTAAACCGTTTGTACTTCACCAAATAAATAACGGCACAGATCCATCAAATGGAAAGGAGTTTCATACAAGAAGCCTCCCGTCACCTTCGGGTTTGCCGTCCAAGGAGGATTTAACAGTTCGCCGCGGTTCATTTTTACATGAGCCAAATAGGGGGTTACCTCCCCGGAATCAACCAATTCCTTGACTCTTTTATACACCGACGCATACCGGCGGTTCATTCCCAAGTTGTAAATCGCCTTTGATCGTTCAGCCGCTTGCCTGATTTGCTCTGCCCCCTCCAAAGAAGTCGCCATCGGTTTTTCTGAGAAGACATGCACATTGTTTTCCAGACATTTTAGTACCGGCTCAACATGCATCGTGTTTGGCGTCGTCACGTAAACAGCATCTACACCAAGATCAAATAATTCCTCGAGGCTTTTGACCGCTTTTGCTTCCCCGGCTTCCTTCGCCAATGAAGCGGCTCTTTCTTCCACAATATCCGCTACCCCAATAATTTGAACCCGCTCATCTTTCTTTAGGATCGACGTATGTACCTTGGCAATCCCTCCGGCTCCCAAAATCCCTACTTTCACCCGAGTCATTATTTTCTCCTCCTCATCTCCGTTGTAGCAAGGAAGCGCTTTCTAATACATCGAAACCAATGGTTATCATGTCCATTAATAATAGCGTAATCTAATCTCCATCGAATTTTTTGAGCAAGCGCTTTCCTTTTGTTTTTTATTTTACCCTCAACCTATTATTTTATCAAGTATTTTTTCTAAATTTATAGAATTTTTATTAAAAAATAAAAGAACAGCTACTTACAGCTGTTCTTCTCATTAAATTCAACGTTTTCTCCAGTAACATCTATTATTCCATAAAAACAATCTGCTCACATCCTTACGATTTCACTTTAGCGATATGACAGGCCGATTTCCTTACCACTAGATGAGGCGGCAAAATGATCCGCTGTTTCGTATGATTGGTCTCTTCAATTTGGGCAATTAGTAGGTCAACCGCTTGCCTTCCCATTTCTTCAATAGGTTGGGCGACTGTCGTCAACGGTGGGTCGATAATGGCCGATAAAATCGTATTATCAAATCCAACCACTGACAGATCATCGGGAATGCGGAGTCCCAACTCTTTGACCGCCTGATAAGTGCCAACGGCAAGAGAATCAAAACAGGCAAAAATCGCTGTCGGCCTTGGGGTCGACTGCAACAGCTCCATCGCCGCCCTTTTTCCATCAGCCATCGAATAGTCCGTATATACAATCCAAGATTCTTCGCATTTCAAGCCGTTCTCTTGAAGCACCTGCTGATAGGCCTGCAATCTGTATTTATCACTTGTGCGACTTAAATTCCCTAGCATGATCGCGATCTGTCGATGGCCTAGGGAAATAAGATGCGAGACGGCTTGATACCCTCCTAAAAAATCATCAACTCTCACTACGTTAATGGCTAGCTCTGGGATGTCTTGAGCAATAAAAACCAAAGGGAAATTCTCTTCCAACAACTCTTTGATCATTGTATAATTGTTCGTTGTAGTTCCGATGATGATGCCATCCACGCTTTTTTGGCGCAATAAAGAAAGATACATTTCCTCCGTCTCCGGATTGTTATCCGTATTGCACATCAGAACGTTAAATCCTTGTTCTCTCCCTCGATCTTCTACTTTCCTAGCGATTTCAGAAAAAAACGGGTTGGCCACGTCAGGGATGACAAGGCCAATGGTTCTTGTCCGCTTCCCCGTCAATGCCGAGGCGACCATACTCGGTTGATAATGTAGCTCTTCCATTACTCGAAGGACTCTTTTTCTCGTTCTTTCACTTATACGTCCCGTATTATTGAGCACTCTTGATACCGTTGAAATAGATACACCGGCTTTTTTCGCTACATCGTAGATTGTCACTTTCATCGTTTACCAATCTCTCCATTGATTATAGTTAACCTTGTTAAGTAAAGCGCTTGCCCTTTTAATGTTATTCTAATTCTTTTTCCACTTTCTTTCAATGCTTTTTTCGATTTCGTAATAAATGAAGCCCATATAAAAACCGGCCTGAATTGACCGGTTTTAAGCAAAAATATCGTCGTTTCTCCTACCTCCCCCGAAACACCGGTTTCCGTTTTTCTAAAAAGGCGCGGACGCCTTCGCGGTGGTCTTCGGTTTGCCGCATGCGCTGTTGGGCGTCGGTTTCAAGCTCTAGGACGCGAAGCAAGTCCGCCTTTGTTTGCTCGGCGTACAGCTGTTTCGTGGCGATCATGGCTTGGAGCGGTTTTTCCTGCAAGGAGGCGATCCATTGTTCCGCTTGCTCCTCATGATCGACAACGAAATCGACGAGGCCAAGCTGCTGCGCTTCGTCGGCGCTCATCGGTTTTCCTTCCCAAATGATCTGTTTTGCTTTTGCCGTACCGACGCGCTGCGCCAAGAGGAAATGCCCACCGCCGTCAGGGACGAGGCCGATGCCGATAAAGTTCATGGCGAGGCGCGCTTCTTTTGTAGCGATCAGGTAATCGCTCGCCAACGCAAAGCTGAACCCAAGGCCAGCGGCGGGCCCATGAATGAGCGAAACGGTGATTTTCGGCATCGTATACAATCGCATGATCATCTCTTGGATCGTGTTCATCACCGTCTGAAATTGGCCCGGGTCATCGACGGAAAGCATCGTCTTAATGTCGCCGCCTGCCGAGAATCCTCTTCCCTTGCCGCGGATGACGACGATCGAAGCGTCACTTTCTTCGATTTGCCGCAATGCGCCGACAAGTTCTGTTAACATTTGTCCATCCATCGCATTGAGTGACTGCGGGCGGTTCAGTTCCAATATTGCTTTGTTTTGGTCAAATGTCAGTACGATCGTTTCCATCGCTCTCCCCCTCTGAATGATGATTCATTTATTCATTCTCTATAGAGGCTCTTAACTCCTTGCAGCTAACAAAAATATTGTGAAAACATCAGTGCTTGACATATTCATTGATTTGTAATAAGTTCTATCACGGCGTTACTTTATTACATCCGTTTGCCTATGAAGGGGTCGGTATAATGAGAAAGACGGGCTATCTGCGAAACGTGTCGTTTTATGTATTGGCGGGACTGATATTTTCTATGATGGTTTACAATGTCTTTTATAATCTCGGAAAATTCCCTATTTCCAGCTGGGACGAAGCGCGACATGGCGTCAATGCTTATGAAATGTTAAAACATGGAAATTTGATCGTCAACACATATCTTAGCCACCCTGATTACTGGAATTTAAAACCTCCCCTTAGTTATTGGGCTATTATGGTTGGTTATAAGTTGGTTGGGCTGAACGCTCTTGGTTTGCGACTGATGTCTGGCGTTTGCGCAATCTTCATGGCTATAGTCATTGTTTTATTTATGAAAAAACGATTTGGCCGCATGGCGGCTATCATATCATTGCTTGCCTTGTCGACTAGCACCCAATATCTTCTCAACCATTGCGCTCGCACAGGAGATGCAGATTCGCTCTTTGTATTTTTCTTTACGTTATCCATCATTTCTTTGCTGTCGGCCAGACGGCAGACGCAATGGTTGTATGCAGCTGGCCTTGCCTGTTCACTCGCTTTTTTAACGAAAAGTTGGCATGCAGGGAACATTTTGTTGATCATGGCTGTGTATTTCCTACTTACTCGACAATGGGAGTCATTTCATTGGCGCGCCTGGTGGAGGGCAGCCCTCAGTTTCGCAGTTCCTGTGCTCGCTTGGGTTCTTGCCCGCTACCACTATGATGGATGGCGGTTTTTGAAGCAAATGATCGCCTATGATTTGTTGTTACGCTCCTCCCGGCCTATTGAGGGTCATATTGGCGATGAAACCTATTACGGCATCATTCTTGTTCATTTTTTCTTTTGGTGGCTCGCACTCTTGATCGGCATCATGGTCATCAGCTATATACAAGACGTTCGTCTTTTAACCTTTGATCGAGCGAATCATCGTTTGAAAGCGGATGTGGTCGGGATTTTAGTATGGATTTGCGTCCCGCTTCTCATGTTTACCCTAGCTAAGACGAAAATCAGATGGTACATTCTCCCTGTTTACCCACCGCTTTGTATGCTGATTGGCATTTGCGCCAGTCAATTGTGGAGAAAAGGAACGTGGAGAGCACGTGGGTTGTTGCTTGCCGGTCTGTTGTTTGTCGCATCGTTTTACGAAATGAATATTCAAAATTATATCCATCATCCGAAACCAAATTGGGAACTGGCATTACTTCAGCGGACCGCCCAAATGCCTGTTCACGGGTACGAACTCTTTATGTACCATCCATTGCATTGGAAAGATCACTGGCCGCAAAATGCGGTCTTAACGGCAGAGCTGGCGAATGACCTTAAACCTCGGCATGGAGGGCTGAAAACGTTCTTGCATACGAATCGAAGCCTGCTTCTCGTGAAAAAAGCATGGTTTAGCAAACAGCTCGAGCATAAATACCACCTGTCTGTTCTCGCCTCGAACCGTTGGGGATATATTTTAGAGAAACAAGCATAAACAAGCAGCCTTGGGGTATCACTCTCTCCAAGGCTGCGCAACCATTCTTTCTATGCGAAAAGTGTTAGGAATAAAATTCCATTCCCTCTTCTTCTCATCTCGCTTCATTCTCGTTGAAAATAATCAACTTCAACTCCATCATTTCTTCGATCGCATAGCGAATTCCTTCGCGGCCGAACCCGCTTTCTTTCACGCCGCCGTACGGCATATGGTCGACGCGGAACGTTGGGATGTCGTTGATGAGCACGCCGCCGACGTGCAGTTGTTTCGCCGCTTTCCACGCGGTATGGACGTTATCGGTGTAAATGCCCGCCTGCAAACCGTAGCGCGAGTCGTTGACAAGCGCAATCGCTTCGTCGATCGAGCGGACGCGGTTGATCAAGACGATCGGGGCGAACACTTCTTGGCATGACACTTTCATTGTCGGTTGGGCATCGACAATGACCGTTGGAAGCAAAATGTTGCCGTCGCGCTCGCCGCCGAGGACGACATTCGCGCCGCCTTGTTTCGCCTCTTCAATCCAAGCAAGCGCGCGATCGACATCGTTTGGCGTGATTAACGCCGACACATCGGTGGCTGGATCGAGCGGGTCGCCTATTTTCAACTGTTTCGCGGCAGCGATGAATGTTTCAACGAACTCGTCATAGCGTTTTTCATGGACATAGATGCGCTGGAGCGAAATGCACACTTGCCCTTGGAACGTGAACGCGCCAAATACGCAGCGCGGGATGATGCGGTCAAGATCGACCTGCTCGTCAACGATGACGGCGGAGTTCGAGCCAAGCTCCAACGTCACCCGCTTTAAGCCTGCTTTGTTGCGGATCGCGATGCCCACTTCCGGGCTGCCGGTGAACGTGATCATGCTGATGCGGGGATCGGCGACGATTTGGTCGCCGACCGTGCGGCCGCTTCCGGTGACGACGTTGAGCGCCCCTTTCGGCAAGCCTGCGTTCTCGAACAGCTCGGCGATAAAGTAGGCCGACAGCGGCGTTTGGCTCGCTGGTTTCAACACCACGGTATTGCCTGAAGCGATAGCCGGACCAAGTTTATGGGCGACTAAGTTCATCGGGAAGTTAAACGGCGTGATCGCCCCAATGACGCCGATCGGCTCACGGACGGTGATGGCGATGCGGTTTTCCCCGCCCGGCGCCGCATCAAGCGGCAATGTTTCGCCATGGATGCGCTTCGCTTCTTCGGCGGCGAATGTATACGTCTGGATCGTGCGGGCGACTTCCCCTTTCGCTGTGGTGATCGGCTTGGCGGCTTCCAAGGCGATCAACTTCGCTGCTTCTTCTTGCCGCTCTTCCAGCTGTTCGACGACCCGCCCTAAAATAGCGGCCCGTTCATGCGCCGGCATGGCGGCCATCGTCTGCCGCGCCGCATACGCCGCAGCGATCGCCTCATCAACTTCTTGTTCGTTGGCCATCGGAATTTCGGCAATCGTCTCGCGTGAATACGGTGATTTCAGTTCGGTGTAAGACTTCGCTTCCCGCCATTCGCCGTTGATGTATAATTTCTTTTTCTGTACTGCTGTTTTCACTCATTTCACCCTTTCTATGTTTTCGGCATGCGTCCTTGGCTGATACGTTCCCTTTACCGATATCTGTCCGGCACGCCCTATTTACTTGTTTCATTCGCCACTGTGCTCGGAAATCCTTCATCTCTTCCAAAAAGACGGCAGCAACCAGCAGCAAAGATTTTCAAAGCCTCCCTCTTCCCTCTCGCGCCACCTAGCAAACAAGTGGATGCTGCTCCCATTATACATCTCTATCGCTGGTTTAGCCGCAAAAATGCTTGTGAATATGGTGAATTTCCCTTACACAAAGGTAAAGCCGAGCCCCATTACTCGCCTACAGGCATTAGTCAGTCTAATTGATGAATATGTCCGCCTGCGCAGCAATTCGATAAGCGTCTTTGCGACATAGACAAGCAGCGCCTTTGGTCAAAGGTTGTTTCTTAAGCTTTCTTTATCTATACATTTTCATTATATGCAACGAACCACTTTTCAAAGGGAGAATGAAGCAATGATCATCAAAAAACTCATCGACCTCTCCATGCCGATCACGGCCCAAACTCCGGTTTACCCCGGGGATCCGAAGCCGCACATCGAACCGGCGGCCACGTTCGCCGCTGACGGCTACCACGTCAGCCGCCTTGTGCTCGGTTCGCATAGCGGCACCCATGTCGATGCGCCGTTTCACTTTTGCGAGCACGGCTGGCGGTTGGATGACGTGCCGCTCACTTATTTTCTCGGCCACGGCGTTGTGATCGATGCCACAAGGAAAGCGGAAGGGGAAGCGGTGACGATGACGGATGCCGCCCCGTATATGCCGAAACTGTCGCCAGGGACGATCGTTTTGTTTCACACCGGCTGGTCATCATGCGCTGGGACGGAGCGGTATTTTCGCCACCCGTACGTCGCGCCGGATGTCATTGAAGCGATGCTCGAACGGGGCGTTCGCACGTTTTTGATCGATGCCTTGAACATCGATCCACCGGACGGCTCTTCATTTCGCGCCCATGAACTTATTCTCGGCGCCAATGGGGTGATTGGGGAAAACTTCACCAACTTCGGTCAAATCGATTTTGATGACCCATACATTATCGCTCTGCCCCTTTCCTTGCCCGGCGGCGACGGCTCGCCCGTTCGGGCGGTGGCAGTGCAATGGGGGTGACCAATCGATCGGACATACGAAACGCCCCGTATCTTCTTCGATGCGGGGCGCCCTCTCTCTAGAAGGTTGGTGAAAAACAACAGATTCTCTCGATTGGTGAGAAATTACAAGGAATGAAATGATGACGTTGCAAAGTTTTTTAGTTTGAGAAACATTGTTGGAGAGCAGCATTTCCCCTTAAATCACCGGACTCCTAGATATCTCTATCTGCCAACGCCTTTCCTGCGTAAAACATAGCGTCGGCCGAAAAAGCCGTCATGCTCTTTCGGCGGCATCACCCTTGCCGGCGTTTCCCTTCCTGATAGTAGGCGTCCATCACGTCCTTCGGCACCATGCTTCCGCCTGTGGCCCAGCAAATATGGGTGGCTTTGTTCATTTTTTCTTTCAAATGATGTTGCTTGAGATACGTTTGCCCCGCTTGGTCTTGAAACAGCCGCACAGGCCCTGCGACCCCTGCCAACGCGGACGGTTCCAAGCGGATCTCCTCCGTATCGATCATCGCCGCAAGCAGCCGATAAAGGGTGGAATCATCCACTGTATAGACGCCGCTGATGACGTGTTCCAGCATCTTTCCGACCAGTCGCGAAGGGCGGCCGACGGCCAGCCCGTCGGCTTCGGTTTGGTTATCTATGCCAAACTCCTGCACCGAGACGCGATCGTGCTCTCCCGTCATCAGCCCAAGCAGCATGCAAGGCGAATGGGTTGGCTCGGCGAAAAAGCAATGCACATGATCCCCATACACAAGTTTCAAGCCAAACGTCACCCCACCCGGTCCGCCGCCAACTCCACAAGGAAGGTAGACAAACAGCGGGTGATCTTCATCGACGATGATGTTCTTGTCTTCTAACTGTTGCTTTAACCTCAACGCCGCCACCGCGTATCCTAAAAACAAATGAATCGAATTTTCGTCATCGATAAAATACGAGGTTGGGTCTTCAGCCGATTGTCTTCTCGCCTCTTCGACCACTTTGTTGTAATCGGTGAGATGTTCGACCACCGTCACCCCTTTGCTTCGCAGCAAATCTTTCTTCCACTGTTTCGCGTCCGCCGACATATGCACCGTCACATGAAATCCAAGACGCGCGCCGATGATTCCGATGCTCAGGCCTAAATTTCCCGTTGAACCAACGACAAGCGAATAGCGGGAAAAGAACTTCCGAAACTCCTCGTCAGCGAAGACTGCGTAGTCATCCTCTATGGAAATCAAACCGTTTGCGAGCGCGAGGTCTTCGGCATGTTTCAAGACCTCATAAATCCCCCCTCTCGCCTTGATTGATCCGGAGATGGGGAGATGGCTGTCGCATTTGAGCCATACTTCTCCTTCAATCGGCTGCCCGCTCATCTCTTCCAAATACCGTTGCATTTTCGGAATCTTTATTAGCGGCGATTCAATGATTCCGCCACTGTCCCGCGTTTCCGGAAACGCCTTGGCGATATACGGGGCAAAGCGCGCCAACCGCTCTTCGGCTTCCTTGACATCGCGTTCACCGAGCGGAAGATGGCGGGCGGCTTGATCAAATGAACAAATGTTTGGATTCGGCCAAAACACTTCTTCTGTTCTGATCATATTCTCCAACAACGGAAGTTCCCTCATCCATTGTCGAATCGTTTTCCCCGCTGCGATTCGGTTTTCCATGTCTTTCCTCCTCATCCCTATGTAAAAAGCATCTACTTTCAGTATAATAGAAAACGTGAATCGCTGGTATAGGGGAGGAAAACGGTCTTGAACATCGTCCCAACAAAACAATTAGACCGCACTCTGGTCAACCAGTTTTTGATCGAACATTGGGGAAGTTCACAAATGGTGGTGTCGACTGGTGTTTATGGCTGCAGCGAGCTGGATGGATTTGCCGCTGTCGAGAATGGACAGCGGATCATCGGGCTCATTACGTTTGTGATTCGCGGAAACGAATGCGAGATCATCTCGCTAGACAGCATAATGGAAAACCGCGGCGTCGGCAGCGCCCTTTTGCATGAGGCAGAAACATGGGCGAGGCAACAAGGGTGCACCGCGGTTCGACTGATCACGACGAATGACAACTTGCATGCACTTCGTTTCTATCAAAAGCGCGGCTATCAAATCGTGAATGTCTTTCCGAATGCTGTCGACAAGGCGCGGCAAATCAAGCCAAGCATTCCGTTGATGAGCGCTGATGGCATTCCGATTCGGGATGAGCTGTTGCTTGTGAAACGACTAGGGTGACACGGTGCAATGATGACGTCTTCTTGAAAAAGAAGCACCAGCCTTCTCCCAAGGCTAGTGCTTCTTCCAATATTTTATACTCCTCACCTATGAAGCTAGTCGCTAGGAGTATTAAAGCTCGGTGGTTATATGATAAATGTAATATACTCCATAGGCGATGCTAATGAGGGAGACGGTTTTCACCATCCATTGGCTTATGGCTTGCCGTTTCACTTTCATCCAAACGAACGGAACGCCAAGAAGTGTGGTGAACAACATCATGCCGATGACCGTCCCTAAGCCAAAAAGCAAAATAAAGGAAAAGGCCATCCAAGTTCCTTTGACCGTCGTCATCGTCAACAACACCATTCCGGCACTTCCGGCCAAACCATGAACAATGCCGATCAATGTCGATTTGATATGAAAATGATGAATATCGCCACGGCGATGATGATCCATGCTCATTGGCGAGCGAAAACTGGCAATTCCTAAAATGACGATCATAACGCCAACGACCATTTCAAGGTAAGAAGCAACCTGTTCAGGAATTTGTCGCTCAAAAGCGATCATCGCCATCCCGACGATGAGCAGCGTCAACGTATGGCCGATTCCCCAAAACATGCCGGCCAGCGACGAAAGGGAAAGTTTTTTTGTTCGGCTGACAATCGTAGAAACCGCAATAACATGATCCGGTTCTGTCGCATGTTTCATTCCTAGCAGCAATCCAAACAAGAGCACAGGCCATATCGTTCCCATTGTCTTCTTCCTTTCTCTTGTCAATATTTCCTCCAGCAAACTGGCGCTTTCTCACCACATTGGTGGCGAATAAACTGGTGGATACGTTGAAATATCGCTTCGATGGCCGATGTTTCATACGCCAATATACGTACAGAAAAGCCTGGAACGGCTGCCGCTGAAAAACCGTAGCGAACCTCTCGCGGCATTTCTTCCATGAATTGGTTGAACTGTTCTAACACTTCCTTTGTGATGAACGGAGAAAGAGCCACCAATGATCCGACATGTGTATAGCCGCCAAGCTGCAGCATGCTCGTTAAGTGCTGCCGCGAATCTAAGTACAGATGATCAAACAGAACGAGCTCCTCGTCTTGATACACCTTCAGTTTCGAACGAATCCAATCGTAGCGGAACAGTTGGCCGCTCTCTGACCAACCCGGCGTGATGATCTCCCCATACATAAATGTCGAACGGCTTGTTACATGAACGACGGTCTCTTGGATAAAACGGGCTTGCTCGTAGGCAATGAGAGGATCGGGAAAATATTCGAGAACACTTTCATCACCCAAGGAAAATTGCGTATATTGCCAAACAGGCGCATACGGGGTTTTGTATACTTTTGTCGCCGCTTGTGTCGTCACCATCAATTTGGCGTGAGACTCCAACTTCATATTGATCTCGTAGCGGTCGCCATTGACGTATCCTCCTCCAACGTGAACAAGATATAATGTCGGATGAGCAGAATCGAGATAAACAGGGCGCATCAGTTTCAGCGCTCCTTCATTATAAGTGTCAGAAATGACAGTGCGGCCGTCTTTCACGACCGCGGTGCAATGCAAACGTCCCGTCCAGCTCATTCGTCCAACCCTGCCAACAGCACCTGTTTTTCGATCCAATCCACAACGTCAAAAAGCCCGATCTCTTCTTTTAAATTTGTAAAAATAACCGGCTTCGCCCCTCGCGCCGCTTTGGCATCCCGTTCCATCACTTCTAGACTGGCACCGACGAAAGGGGCAAGATCAATTTTATTAATCACGAGCAAATCCGACTTAATCATCCCCTGTCCGCCTTTGCGCGGTATTTTTTCCCCTTGGGCGACGTCGATGACGTAAATGGAGAAATCAACAAGCTCCGGACTGAAGGTCGCCGCCAAGTTATCGCCGCCGCTCTCGATAAAAATGAGCTCGACATCCGGATGGCGCCGCTTCAGTTCATCAATGGCCGCAAAATTCATTGATGCATCTTCGCGAATGGCGGTATGTGGGCACCCGCCCGTTTCGACGCCGATAATCCGGTCTTCCGGCAGAACGCTATGTTTGATTAAAAATTGGGCATCTTCTTTTGTATAAATATCATTCGTAATGACCGCGATGCTAAAGCGGTGGTGCATCACCCGCGTCAGTTTCTCGACAAGCATCGTTTTGCCGGCGCCAACGGGGCCGCCGATGCCGATTCGTACCGGTTCGATCATGATATTCCCCCTTCTTCGTTTTTCATTCCAACCCAAATAGGCGCTTTTTTGTTTGTCCAACATTATGACATAAACAACCGGACCGGAAGGCGTTCATGCTGCATTTGTGCGATTTCTAAGCCAATGGCTGCCGCCCCGAGCTCCTCTTCGCCGAGCATCTCGATGATGTTCGTGGCATGAATCAAATATGGCTGCACCATGACGAGCAGCTGTTGCCCGTCCGTTTGGCCGAGGGGAATGCCGCGGACCGCGTTTTGCACCATCGTTTGTACAGAAGCAAACAAATACGTCAGCACCGTCGTTTGTTTGGTTGCCCCGATTTTGCGACCGACTGCCGCAAACACGATGGCCGGATGAATGGACTGCTTCGTTTGTACGATCTCATCGAGTTCATCGACCGAATAAATGTGGCGGCAAAGTTTCCATAAACGCTCTCCGATCATTCTCGTTCCTTCCCGCGTTTCCTTTGCCAGGCAGAGAGCAAACAGCGTTTCGTTCAACCGTTGCAGTCCTTCGATGCTGTTGGCTTTCAACTGCTCATAGGCGATCCGGCACGCTAATCCATCCGTATACGTCAGCTGGGTTTGAATGTAAACGATAAGTGATTCACGAAATGTTTTGGCATCACAAATTTGCTCATTGTACATGTATGTTTCAAACCCAAAGGAATGGGAAAATGCTCCAGATGGAAAATTCGAATCCGAGAGCTGCAACAGCCACAATAGCTGTTGGTCAGTCATGGCGGTGGCCGATATGACGAAACGCTTGTTTTACTTTCCGTTTTTCCCGCTTGTACGGGATGTGCAGCTGTTTGAGCAGCTCTTCGACTAAATAGTCGTATTGGACAAGCATTTCCCCTTCCTCGAATTGGGCGGGCAAATGGCGGTTGCCAAGCTGATGAGCGATCTCCCCCATTTGTTTCAACGAAACCGGCTTTATAACAAGCAAATCCTCAGGAAGAACGGAAACAACGATCGCGTTATAGTCATCCATCCACAATACATCTCCATCCGCCAATTCTTTCGCTTCCTTTAGGCGAATGCCAAGTTCCCGCCCATGATCGGTCACGACCCGCTGGATTCGCTTCACTAAATCGTCGCTCGCCATGTACACCCGTTCAATATGCGGGGGAAGAGAAGAGATGGTTTGAATATTGCCGACAATCGTTTCAATAATCATCTGCCATCACCTCAAAAAAGAAAATATCGTTGCGCCATGGCCACCACTTCGGCCGGCTCGCACGTAATGAGCCGCCCGTCGACCTTCACTTCATACGTCTGCGGATCAACATCGATGTGGGGCATGGCGTTGTTGAACACCATATCGTTTTTCGATAAACGGCGAATATTCCCGACCGGTTTCACCGTTTTTTGCAGCCCCAGCTTATCAGGAATGCCACGTTCAAGCGCCGCTTTGGATAAAAAGGTGATGGACGTTTTCGCGATGGCGGCGCCATAGCTGGCGAACATCGGGCGGTACAGAGCGGGCTGCGGCGTCGGAATGCTGGCGTTCGGGTCGCCCATCACGCTGTAGGCGATCATCCCGCCTTTGATGACGAGCTCAGGCTTGACCCCGAAAAAAGCGGGATGCCAAACGACCAAATCTGCGAATTTTCCGACTTCCACCGAACCGACATATTCGGCAATCCCATGAGTAATGGCTGGATTGATCGTGTATTTAGCGACATACCGTTTGACGCGGACATTATCGCCCCGCCCCGTTTCCTCCGGCAAGCGGCCAAACTGTTTTTTCATTTTGTCCGCCGTTTGCCATGTACGCAAAATGACTTCCCCAACGCGCCCCATCGCTTGGGAATCGGAACTGATCATGCTGAACGCGCCGATGTCGTGTAAAATATCTTCAGCAGCGATCGTTTCTTTGCGAATGCGCGAATCGGCAAACGCAATGTCTTCTGGAACAGATGGATCTAAATGATGACACACCATTAGCATATCCAAATGCTCATCAAGCGTGTTTTTTGTATACGGCCGCGTCGGATTCGTGGAAGAAGGCAAAATGTTCGGGAAGCTGGCAACTTTCATAATATCGGGCGCATGCCCCCCTCCGGCTCCTTCCGTATGGTATGTATGAATCACGCGCCCGTTAATGGCCTCTAGCGTATGCTCGACAAACCCACCTTCATTCAATGTATCCGTATGAATGGCGACTTGCACATCGTACTCATCGGCCACCCGCAAGCATGCGTCAATCGCCGCCGCCGTCGTTCCCCAGTCTTCATGAAGTTTGAGCCCAATCGCTCCAGCGCAGACCTGTTCAGTGATCGGTTCTTTCGCCGATGCGTTGCCTTTTCCTAAAAAACCGATATTCATTGGGAACGCTTCGGCAGCTTCAAGCATCCGGTAAATGTTCCACTCTCCCGGCGTGCACGTCGTGGCATTCGTTCCAGTCGCCGGTCCGGTCCCGCCGCCGATCATCGTCGTAATGCCGGATGACAAAGCAGTTTCGATTTGCTGCGGGCAAATGAAATGGATATGGGCGTCGACCCCGCCGGCGGTCACGATTTTTCCTTCCGCCGCGATCACTTCCGTTGAGGCGCCGATGACAATATTGACACCGTCCATTAACAGCGGATTCCCAGCTTTGCCGATAGCGGCGATCTTCCCGTCTTTGATCCCGATATCGGCTTTGTAAATGCCAGTGTAATCAACGACGACAGCATTCGTCAGCACTAAATCGACTGCTTCGTCGCGGGTTGCGAGCGGATGTTGCCCCATCCCGTCGCGAATCACCTTCCCACCGCCGAATTTCACTTCATCGCCGTAAACCGTATAGTCATGCTCAATTTCAACCCATAAGTCCGTATCCGCTAGCCGGATGCAGTCCCCAGTCGTCGGCCCAAACATATCCGCGTATTGCCGTCTTGACATAGAAAAACTCATTCTCTTACTCTCCCTTCTTGCTGCCATCAAGCGGACCGTTGATCATATTGTTTAATCCGTACACCCGGCGTTCGCCGGAGAACGGAACAAGCTCTACTTGCTTCGCATCTCCGGGCTCAAAACGAACCGCTGTCCCGGCTGGAATGTTCAAATGCTTTCCATACGCCGCCTGCCGGTCAAATTCAAGAAATGCGTTGACTTCAAAAAAGTGAAAATGGGAACCAACCTGCACCGGGCGGTCGCCGCGGTTGATGACCGTCAGTTTCGTGACTGGTTTCTGCCGATTGCAAACAATCGGTTCGTCACGCAATCGATATTCTCCTGGGATCATAGGACCACTCCTTTATCCATCTTCATTGAATCGGCCGGCGTCGTTACGACCGGATCGGCTGATGGACGGTGACGAGTTTCGTACCGTCGGGAAACGTCGCTTCCACTTGAATCTCTTCAATCATGTCAGCGACGCCTTCCATCACATCGTCCTGCGTCAAAATCGTTGCGCCGTATTGCATCAGCTCCGCCACCGTCCGTCCGTCGCGGGCCCCTTCCAACAGCTCATACGTAATGAGCGCCACCGCTTCCGGATAATTTAGTTTCAATCCTCGTTCTTTCCGACGGCGCGCCAAATCAGCGGCCACGACGATCAACAGCTTTTCCTGTTCGCGCGGAGTCAGTTTCACTCATCTCTCCCCCTCTTAAATGCCCCCACCTATTCTCGCAGGTTCAAGAACTCTCTCATCGCTAACCCGCGGCCTGTGGCTTAAACAGCAAGAAACGATTGAATATAAGTCAAATCCGCCTCATCGACATCCCCCTTCGCCACGACAGTGCCGCCATCCAAAATATAGAAATGATCGGCACAAGAAAACGCCAGCTCCACGTTATGTTCGACCAACACGATGCCGACCTGCTTTTCTTCGGCGATTTTCATAATCACATCATGAATCAACTCAACGATCGACGGCTGAATGCCTTCCATCGGTTCATCAAGCAAGAGCAGTTTCGGCTCGCCGGCTAACGCGCGGGCGATGGCCAGCTGTTGTTGCTGTCCACCGCTTAAATCCCCTCCCTTTCGCTGGCGCATCTCTTTTAAGACTGGAAATAATGCATATATTTCCTCAAGGATCGGCTGAGGACGGACGTTCTCGGCCTGCGCTTCCAACCCGAGAAGGAGATTTTCTTCCACTGTCAGCGCAGAGAAAATTTCCCTCCCTTGCGGCACATAACCGATCCCTGCCCGCGCCCGCCGCTCCGGCGGCCATCGCGTGATATCTTCTCCTTCCCATTCGATCACGCCTGACATCGGGCGAATCAACCCGATGATCGTTTTCATCAACGTCGTTTTGCCGACCCCGTTTCTGCCTAACACCGCCGTCACCCGGCTGAGAGGAATGTCCATGCGAACTTGACCGAGCACAACACTTTCATCATAGCCAGCGGTTACATTCCGGAGACATAACATGCGTTTTTCCTCCTTCCAAGATACACATCGATGACTTGTTCGTTTTGCTGCACCTCATCAATCGAGCCTTCGCACAATACTTTTCCTTCATGCATCACCGTCACTTGTTTCGAATAGCGGCGGACAAAGTCCATATCATGCTCCACAATGATCACCGCACAATGTTCAGCAATTTCATGAAGCCATTCCCCCGTGCGCTCCCGTTCCGCTGCGCTCATGCCAGCAATCGGCTCATCCAATAGGAGAAGTTGCGGACGCTGAATCAGTTGCATGCCGATTTCCAACCACTGTTTTTGTCCATGAGACAGAGTGCCGGCTAAGCGATGGCGTTCATCAAGCAATCCCATTCTCTCTAGTTGGGCTGCCATGATCTCTTCCTCTTTTTCGGTCCGCTTCGCCCGCAAAACAGAACGCAGGCGCCGATCTTGACGAATGGCCAACTCCATATTTTCCCACACTGTCAAAAACGGAAAAATGGAAGGGCTTTGAAACTTCCGGGCAATCCCCATTTGCACGATCTCGTATTCCGGCTGTTTCGTGATGTCATGGGAGAAAAACATCACTCGACCGTCCGTCGCTCTCGTCCGTCCGCAAATGACATCGAGAAGTGTTGTTTTCCCCGCTCCGTTCGGGCCGATCAAAAACCGCACTTCATGAGGGTAAACGGTGAGATCAACACCTTGCAAAGCGCGGAATCCATCAAAGTCAACAATCACATCACGACACATCAACACGGGCTTCACGTTCATGCCCCCTTTTTGCTTTGATGCGAACAGCAACGAGCGATTCATAAATGCCCGCCAATCCTTTCGGCACGAATAACACAACAACGACAAACAGCGCGCCTAACAAAAGCAACCAGAGGTCGGGATAATTTTCGCTTAAAAAACTTTTCGCCGTGTTCATGACAATCGCGCCAACGATCGCGCCCATGAGCGAGTGGCGTCCGCCGACAGCCACCCATAACACCATTTCAATTGAAGGAATAATCCCCATCATCTCTGGGGAAATAAGCCCGACTTGCAGGACAAACAACGCTCCGGCCACCCCGGCAAAAGCTGCCGACAAACTATACACAAACACTTTATAGACGGTCGGATTGAATCCTAAAAAACGGACCCGGTTTTCCGCGTCGCGAATCGCGATGAGCACCTTCCCCAATCGTCCGGATGTTAAGCGGCGCGCCGCGACGAAAATGAGAGCGAGACAGATTGTTGTCAGCCAATACAAAACGATTTGCGTGAGCGGCGATGATAGCGAAAAACCAAATACAGTTGAAAAATTGGTCAAGCCGTTCGTTCCACCTGTCCATTCTTGCTTGCCGATAAACAATGTCACCAATACGACGACCACCGCCTGGGAGAGAAGAGAAAAATAGACGCCTTTAATCCGATTTTTAAATGTGAAATAGCTTAATAGCGCAGCTAGCAACGTAGGAAGAGCAATCGCGGCGGCAATGGCCACCATAGGATACGAAAACGGCTTCCAAAACCAAGGCAGTTCGCGTACACCGCTCCATTCCATAAAATCAGGCAAATGCCCTCGCGAAGCTTCGAGCTTCAAATACATTGCCATGCAATAAGCGCCTAATCCGAAGTACACCCCATGGCCAAGGCTCAAAATGCCGGTATAACCCCAAATGAGGGAGATGCCGACCGCCACGATGGCCAAGCAAAGAAATTTGCCGAGCAGGGACAAGCGAAACTCGGTCAAATAAAACGGCGCAAGAAACAAGGCGGCAAAAAACAGCCAGTATCCCCAACGTTGATTCACCATGCTCCCCCCTCAATCAAGCGACCGCGTTCTCACGTTAAGAAGACCGGATGGTTTCCATTGCAAGAACGCAATAATCAAAACGAACACAATGACTTTGGCCATAGTGGCGCTTGTGGAATACTCGACGAACGTCGAAATCAAGCCAATGCCAAATGCCCCCAGCAGCGTCCCGGCCAGTTTTCCTACTCCCCCTAAAATGACGACCATAAACGCATCGACAATATAGTAAGTGCCGATCGTCGGCCCGATCGGCCCAAGCAAGGTCAACGCGCATCCCGCCACTCCCGCCAATCCTGAACCGATGGCAAACGAGTAAGCATCGACCTTTTGCGTGGCAATGCCGAGGCAGGCCGCCATCGACCGGTTCATGGTAACAGCTTGAATGCGTCGCCCAGCTCGTGTTTTCATTAGATACAGATAGAGAAAGAAAACGATCGCCAACACAAGACAAAGAATAAACAACCGTTTATACGGAAACACCGCCCCGAACAAGCGGATTCCGCCATCCAGCCAGCTTGGCGGCACAACGGCCACGTTGGGCGCCCCAAAGATGAGGCGGGCCGTCTGCTGCAAAATCAAACTGATCCCCCATGTCGCTAACAAACTATCCAACGGACGGCGATACAAATGACGGATTAAACTTTTTTCCAACCCCCAGCCAAGCAGAGCGGCGATCAAAAATGACAACGGAATGGCGACGACAAAATACAGTCCTGCCGAGTGCGGCATATCGTTGGCAAACCATTGTTGGGTCACATAAGTTGTATACGCTCCGACCATCATCAATTCACCGTGTGCCATATTGATGACACCCATCAGCCCGAACGTAATCGCCAACCCTATGGCAATCAAAAGCAAAATTGAACCGTGGCTCAGCCCGTTGAATAATTGGTCAATGAACATCGCTATCCCCCTCTCGTATCGGTTGGGCGGGAAGGAAGGAAACTCCTTCCTTCCAAGTGAACTATTCACTTAATCCCTTCGCCCATGGGTAGCTCTTTAAATACGGATCTGGCTTCACCGGCTGGCCGGAATTCCATAACTCTTTGAATTGTCCGTCCGCTTGGATTTCGCCAATGCGCACCGTTTTCCATAGATGTTGCGTTTCCCCGTCAATTTTCACCGTTCCTTCCGGCGCCTTGTATTCAAGGCCGGCCGCAGCTTTTTTCACTTGATCCACATCAAAGGAACCGGCTTTTTTCACCGCTTCGGCCCATAAATGAACTGCTGTATACGCCGCTTCAATCGGATCATCAGTCACGCGGTCTTGTCCGTACTTTTGTTTATACTTTTGTACAAACGCCTTATTCTCCGGTGTATCGGTCGTCTGGAAATAGTTCCACACAGCCAAATGACCGGCCAACACATCCGGCCCGATCCCGCGGATTTCTTCTTCTGCGATGCTGACGGACATCACCGTCACGTCTTTCGGCGTGATGCCAGCGTCTTTCAACTGTTTGAAAAAGGCGACATTGCTATCGCCGTTGAGCGTATTGAAGACAACAGCCGGTTTCACTTGTTTGATTTTGCTGATAATGGTGCTATAATCGGTATGGCCGAGCGGCGTATATTCTTCACCGATCACTTGCCCGCCTTCGTCCTTCAGTTGAGCCTTGATGATTTTGTTCGCGGTCCGTGGAAAGACGTAATCCGACCCAAGCAAGAAAAACGTTTTGCCACGGTTTTTCAAGAGCCAACTAACCGCCGGAACGATTTGTTGATTCGTCGTCGCCCCGGTGTAAAAGATGTTCGGTGATGACTCCATTCCTTCATATTGCACCGGATACCAAAGCAGCCCGTTGTTTTGCTCCACAACCGGAAGCATCGCTTTGCGGCTCGCCGATGTCCAACCGCCAAAAATGGTGGCCACTCGATCTTTTTGTAACAGTTTTTTCGCCTTTTCGGCAAACGTCGGCCAGTCCGACGCCCCATCTTCCACAACCGGTTCAATTTTCTTGCCGAGCAGCCCTCCGGATGCATTGATTTGCTCGATCGCCATTAATTCGGCATCGCGCAGCGACACTTCACTGATGGCCATCGTTCCGCTCAGCGAATGGAGAATCCCTACTTTGACCGTATCGCCTTCTTTACTAGCCGAAGACGAATCCTTTTTGTTTTCGTTTTTTGCTTGATCCACAGCTGATGACGCCGCACAGCCACCAAGGGCAAAAACGCTGATGCAGAAAAGCAACCATAACTTGGGCATGAATTTTGGTTTCATTCGGACATCCTTCCCCCTTATTCATTTCTAAAAACCAATGATTCCTTATATTTCGTTAATCTAGGAAAGCGGCCTCCCTCCCTTGTTCCTCAAGGTGACGAGCGATATCCATTTTGTGTAAACCATCTTGAGGATGTATTCTTGATTAGCAGTGTAAGGCCTAGATATCATTGGTTCAACATCATTGTTATATTTCATGACATATTTTTGTTATATTTATTATCATAAAAGAACCCCCCTCTTGTTTCTAAAGTCATTCGGACTGGTAAAAAAACGGTTGTTCCTTTGGGCAATGGGGAGACGATCCTGATGCGATAAGGTTTTTTATTTGAGAAACAGGCTTGATAAGCAGCTTGCTCCCTTAAATCACCAGCCTCCTAAAAAAACAAAAAACACCCCAAAAAGGCACACATGCACCTTTTTGGGGCATCTCTCATTTCGAAAGCGCCAAATCCGCTCCGATGACTCCGACAATTTGACCGTTATGGTTCGCAATGGGAGCGGAAACCGTGGCACAAACACGTTTCGTCAATGCCGACACATACGGATCAGAAACGTACACTGTTCCTTTACTGGCTTCCTGAAACCACGACCGGACTTTGGCGTTGACCAATCCGGCTGGTGGATTCGAATAGACAAACGTGCCATCAAGACGATTCGACCAAACAGCCTCAAATTCTCCGTTCTGGGCTAAAAATTGGTCCAGTACCCGACAGTGGATGATCTCATCCATTTGTTCCAACGGAGCCGACTGAAGCAAAGCTGATAGTTTATGAATCGCGTTTTTTACGACTGCATCATCCACAAAAATCGTTTCTCTCATCCAATCACGTCCGACTGTTTGCTGCAGATCCTCCGCCGTCTTTTGCAACGCTTCGTGAATGCGCAAGATCTGCCTGACGTTCTCATGTTGTTCGTTCATATCCGCCGCCACCCGCTCGACAAACTGTTGATTTTCCTGGCTCAATTGCACAATTTCTTCAAGCAGGCCGACAATTTCTTCCACGCTATCCGACTGCCCGGATGCTGACTCGGCAGAAGAAGAGACGAGGTCCATCATATTATTCAGCTGCTGCTGCAATGAATGAAGGAACGTCATAATCGCTTCCATTTCTTTTTCTTCGACATCGATCTGCTTTGTTTCTTCACGAACGATATCGGTCGTCGCTGCGATTTCCCCTTGAATGAGCGACAAAATGTCCTGCGTTTGTTGAACCGCCTCCGATGTTTGATTGGCTAGCATGCCAATTTCACGCGCAACGACCGCAAACCCAAGTCCGTGTTCTCTGGCACGAGCCGCTTCTATGTTGGCGTTTAGCGATAAAATTCTCGTTTTTTGTGAAATCTCACCGATCGCCGATATAATTTGATTGATGCGTTGCGAATGATAAACAAGGTGGTCCATTTGTCTCAGCAATGTTTCATGGCGGGAGCGCAATGTTCGGATTTCCTTTTGCAGCGTTTCCAATTAATTCCATGAATGCATCCATTGTTCAGAAAACTGTCGGCTGCTTGCATGAATGTCGTTCGAAGATGTGGCAATTTCCTTAGCCGCTTCCTCGATGGCCCGCATTTTTTTCGCTACTTTCTCTGTATACTCGACTGTTTTTTCGCTATGGCTCATCAGCTCTGCCGCGCTGTTCTGGCTTGAATCGGAAATGTGACTTAGCGAAAGCGCCGCCAGTTTCATCTGTTCCATCACCGCCTTGAGCTGATCAACGGCCACCACAATTTGCCGAGCGATTTGGTTTCGTTCTTCACGCTTTTCCTCCTGCTCTGACCTAGCGGATTCACTCCTTGTTTTTCTCTCTGCACGCCTCGCAAAAATCAACTTTTGTCACTCCTTATGTAATGTTTTATTACATTATTATAACATAAAATAAATGAAAGGAATATGTCAAAACAAGCGACACCGACGAAAAATAAGGATGTCATAATGAAAGAGGGGTCTCGATCCTTTCGAGACACCCTCTTCCACTCTGTTGTTATAGAACCACATTCAACAGTAAGACGAACATAAACGCCACCACCGAAATAATCGTTTCCATCACTGTCCATGTCATGAGCGTTTCCTTGACCGTCATGCCGAAATATTCTTTGATCATCCAGAACCCGGAGTCATTGACATGTGACAAGATCAACGACCCAGCACCGGTCGCCAAAACGAGGAGCTCTGTGTTCGTTCCCGGGATGCTCGCAGCAATCGGTGCAACGATGCCGGCTGCGGTCATCATCGACACGGTCGCTGACCCGGTCGCCACGCGGATGAGAGCGGCGATGCCCCAGCCTAACAGGAGCGGGGATAAGTGCGAGTGTTTCGCCACCTCCGCGATTTGATTGCCGATGCCGGAATCGAGCAGCACTTTGTTGAACGCGCCGCCCGCTCCGATGACAAGCAAGATGTTTGCGACCGGACCGAGGCAGTCGTTGGCGAATTTCAGGACAGCGTCGCGGGTAAAGCCGCGGGCATAGCCTAGGCTAAAGAATGAATAAACCGTGGCGATCAACAGCGCGACGATCGGATCACCGATAAAGCGCAACACTTTCGCTGCTTCAGACTTTTGATCAAGCGTCACGTTGGCCACAGAAGCAATTAACATCAAAATAACGGGAAGCAAAATGGTAAACAGCGTATTTCCAAAGCCCGGAAGTTCACGCGCTTCTTTCTGCTGCACGAGCTGCTCAGCGATGTCGGCCGGCACGGATTTGTGTATGCGCGAGCCGATCCATTTGCCAAACAGCGGTCCAGCAATGATTGCCGTCGGCAGACCGACGATGATGGAATAAAGAATCGTCTTTCCGACATCTGCTTTAAAGATGCCGACAGCCGCCATCGCCGCCGGGTGCGGCGGGACGAGGCCGTGCACCACCGATAAACCGGCGACAAGCGGAATGCCGATCGTCACAAGCGAGATGCCCGTCTCGATTGCGATCGTAAAGACGAGTGGAATGAGGAGCACAAATCCGACTTGGAAAAAGACCGGAATCCCGACTAAAAAGGCGACGACCATCATCGCCCAATGGACGCGTTTTTGGCCAAACCGATTGATTAACGTTTTCGCAATGCGCTCCGCACCGCCCGACTCAGCCATCATTTTGCCGAGCATCGTCCCAAGCGCCAAGACGATCGCTAAAAAGCCGAGCGTATTGCCAAGCCCTGCTTTAATCGAGTCGATGATCCCTGGTGTTTCCGGCGACGGGGCAATGAGCGGCATCCCCATCGCCAGCCCGACACCGACGGAAACGGAAATGAGTGCAACAAACGGATGCATTTTCGCTGCGGTAATCAATAACAATAAAACAATAATGGCGGCAATGACAATGGCAATTCCCATGACTTGTTCCCCCTTGTATTCGTCTATTTGAGAAAGCGGTGAAAAACAGCGGTTTCTCCCAATCCATAAGCGTCCATTATGCAAAGAAGAACCGTTGTTGCAAGGTTTTTTCGATTGGAGAAAACGATCCGCCGGAAAAGCGGTATACGCTATGTCATCACCATTTATTGATTGACTCTTCGACCATCGTTTCTTCTTGAGTGATGTGCTCACGTGGCAGGTGCGCAACCATCAAGGCTGAGGTTTCATCCTGCCGACGCTCTTCACCCCCTTTCCTTTTCTCAACATCTCGAATCAATCGATTTCGCTCAGGGAGCAAGCGTTTTCAACAAGAAGTAAACGAGGCCGCACGTTCTCCTAAATCGATTTAGGAGCAGCCGATGCTTCCTAAACCGATTTAGGTGACTGCACCTGTTACCCTCCTCGCCGCTGAAACGCCGCGATGATGTCAAACTCTTCTTTTAAGCGCTCATACAAGCGGGTGTATAAATCAAACAGCTCAGCGTAAATCAGCGTATGTTCTTCCTTCGGTTCATGACGGGCGGTCGTGTCCATCCACGTTTTCACCATTTCCAAAGATGGCAGTTCCCCTAACGCGTGCAGCGCCACCGCTGCCGCTCCCAGCGCCGACGCCTCATGCGTCTGCGGCACAATGAGCGGTTTGCCGAGCATATCGGAAAGCATTTGCCGCCAAAACGGCGATTTCGCAAAGCCTCCGGAGACGCGGATTTCGGTCATTGGCCCGGTGACATCGCGGATCGCGAGCGCTACCGATACGATGCTGAAGCAGACACCTTCCATCACCGCCCGAATCAAATGTTCGCGCCGATGGTGAAGGCCAAGGCCAAAAAACGTTCCGCGCGCGTTCGCGTTCCAATACGGCGCCCGCTCACCTGATAAAAACGGCAAAAACACCAATCCTTCCGCTCCGGGTGCGACGCGTTCGGCATATTTCGTCAATAAGTCGTACGGATCAATGCCGAGCTTTTTCGCCACTTCCCGCTCTTGAGCGCCAAACTCGTCGCGCAGCCAGCGAAGCAAAATGCCGCCGTTGTTCGTCGGTCCGCCAACGACCCAATAGCTAGGCGTCAACGCATAACAAAACGTCCGCCCTTTTTCATCGGTCGTCGGGGCAGCGGCGATCGTCCGCACCGCTCCGCTCGTCCCGATCGTAATGGCTGCCTCACCCGGAAGCACCGCGCCGACACCGATGTTGGCCAGCACGCCGTCACTTGCGCCGATGACGACCGGCACATCAGCGGATACCCCCATTTTATCCGCCCATTCTTTCTTCATCCCTTGCAAGACGTATGTCGCTGGGACTAAACGCGGCAACCGCTCGCGGCTTATGCCAAGAAACGAAAGCACGTCCTCATCCCAATCGAGCGTATCGAGGCGGAACAACCCGGTCGCTGAAGCGAGCGAATGGTCAGCGATATAATCGCCATATAAGCGGTAAAGCACATAATCTTTCACAGAGACAAACCAGCGGGCTTGCCGAAACACATCCGGCTGCTTCTCTTTCAACCAAAGCAGTTTCGGCAACGGAGACATCGGATGGATCGGCGTTCCCGTCCGCCGATAAATGTCAAGACCGTTGTTCTCTTTCAGCAGCCGCTCCGCTTGGGCGACGCTGCGGTTATCGGCCCAAATGAGTAAACGAGTAAGCGGCCGCCCCGATTCGTCAAGCGCCATAATCGAGTGCATCGCCGCACTCAACCCAATCGCTTTCACCTGCTCGGGACGAATCCGATGGCGGATCGTCACCGCCCCGACGGCTTGAATGACTGCCGCAAACAGCTCTTCCGGATCTTGTTCGGCAAAGCCCGGATGCGGCTGGATGATCGGATAATCAACGGCATAGGAAGCCAACACCCGACCACATTCGCCGAAAACGACCGCTTTCGTGCTAGTCGTCCCGATATCGATGCCAATGACCACCTGTTCATGGATCATCACCGTTTCTCCTCCTTTCCTCAAGCCTTTTCCCGTCTAATCGATGTCCGTTCCTTCAGTATCGGAGAGAAACGAAACACGTGCGGTTTGCCCGACCGTTTCCGATCGATTTGTAAAAATACCTGCTCAGCTGCCTTTTTCCCCATCGCAAACGTCGGCTGGGCGATCGTCGTTAGCGCTGGCGTGTAAATATCGGCAAAGGGCACATCGTCGATGTTGATGATCGCCAGCTCATCCGGCATGCGCACACCCGCCTCCTTGACAAACCGTAAAACGCCCATCAATGTCAAGTCGTTAATCGCAAACAAGGCGTTGGGCCGTTGGGACTCAGCAAACCGTTTTTTCAGTTCCCGAGGCAGTACGGCCGGATCAGCGGCGATGACATTCCTATCGTCAATGTCAAACCCTCTTTTCGCCATCGCCGCCCGAAACCCTGCAAACCGTTCCATCCGCGGCACGTTGTAAGGAACGAGCGGCGGGGTGACAATGGCGATGCGGTCATAACCGCCCGCTGCTAAATAATCAACCGCCATCTCCGCTGCGCCAAAGTTGTCTAACAGCACGCTGTCCGCCTCGACTCCCGGCACCATCCGGTCAACAAAGACGAGCGGAAACCGCTCGGCGGCAAGGCGTTGGTAAACGTCTTCATTTTTCCCCGTGGGAAAGACGATCAACCCGTCGACCTGTTTCGCCAGCAGCATCTCGATATATGTTCTCTCTTTTTCCGGATCATCGCCGGAGTTGGAGACAATGACTTGAAAGCCGCGTTTTTGGCACTCTTCTTCAATCGCGTGCAGCACTTGCGTCGTCAACATATGAAGCATATTAAAAACGATCACGCCAATGGTCGCCGTCGTTTTTTGTTTCAAACTGCGAGCGATCACGTTCGGCTGATAGCCAAGTTCCTCAATCGCCTCGGCGATGCGCTTTCTCGTTTCCTCGCTCATATACTCGTAGCGTTTGTTCAAATATTGCGAAACCGTGCTTTTGGAAACGTTGGCCAATTTCGCGACATCGGCCATCGTGACTTTTTTCAACAGCGATCCCTCTCTTGCCCTAAATCGATTTAGTTCCCAAAACGCTTTCATAAACCGGTTTAGCTTTATTATAAACCAAATGAAAGCGGTTTACAATACTTCTTCGTAAAATTCCCTTGATTTTCGTCCTCGCGCTGGAAAACATACAGGCTTGTATTATGATGTTTCCGTTCGCCGAAAGCAATACTGGCGCAAACACGCAAATTTTCTCACATCCATTGGCAATCAAACAAAAAGGAGACATAAACCCGACTCCTTGGTTAGAATCGATGTACCACTGACTCCTAAAGACTCATGTCTTAGAATTGATAAGCACATCTTCAATGAATCCACCCATTTTCCATGATGTTACCGGCCGAAGAGACAGGGTGTCCCGGTCGCCTTGGGGCACCCCAAAGCGACTGCCACGAGCAAATCAGCGGCATTTCACCCAAAAAAGCTGATTTCGCAAAGCTTCTCTAATTGAAAAACAGATGAAATAGCAAGATTTTGTACGAAATCACGATCTTCTAGGAGGCCGGTGAAAAACCGCTGATCCCCTTCATCAATGGGAGAATGATTGAAAAACAGGCCCGATCCAACAAGGTTTTTCTAATTGAGAAATGACACTGCAAATCCGTATACACCCTTAAATCTCCGGCCTCCTAGAGGCAGGTAATTTAACAGGAAATGCTGCTCTCCAACATTGTTTCTCAAACTGCAAAACCTTGCAACGTCATTATTTTGTTTCTTGTAATTTCTCACCAATCGAGCGAATCTGTTGTTTTTTATCAACATCGAGCTCAAGACGGATGAGCAGGCGCAAAACCTCTTCGAAAAATGTGGACAGCAGCTCTTTGAAAAACCAGTCGCCCACTCCACGTTTTCTTTATTTCCATCCCTCATCGATACAATAAATCCCGTAGAAAAAGATGATCAACGATCATGGAGGAATTGTTTCATTTCCCTAATAGGTACGATAAAAATGATGCCTTGCGCGTGCAAACGCATGAATTTTCCAAGTTTCAATCCCTCGTAGGTACGATAAAAACTTGGAGAAAAAAATTGCAAGAAGTAACCGAATACGGACGTTTCAATCCCTCATAGGTACGATAAAAACGCATGGAGAAGAAAACAGTGGCCAAGGCGTATGTGTGTTTCAATCCCTCATAGGTACGATAAAAACAATATTCATACGCGCACCATTGTTCCCGGTGGATCACGTTTCAATCCCTCATAGGTACGATAAAAACTGAGATTGATGTCGTTTAGGTTGTTGAATGTTTCGAGTTTCAATCCCTCATAGGTACGATAAAAACTGTGGGGCGGGAGGGCTGTCTAATAAACATCTGAGGTTTCAATCCCTCATAGGTACGATAAAAACCCTGCCATTATTGAACCTCCTTCGCTTTCCATTCGCTGTTTCAATCCCTCATAGGTACGATAAAAACAAGATTAAATCAGCAAATATCGGCGATGTTCATTAGTTTCAATCCCTCATAGGTACGATAAAAACTGGTGAGAACCCAGCGAATTTTCCGGCCGAACCGGAGTTTCAATCCCTCATAGGTACGATAAAAACAAATTGAGCAGTCTAATTCAGGTAAGTTGTCTGAGCTTTGTTTCAATCCCTCATAGGTACGATAAAAACATCTATGCCGGGACAGTTAGGGCCTGTCGCGCGGCGGTTTCAATCCCTCATAGGTACGATAAAAACCTGAAAGTGGCACGCCTTGTGAAACGTACCAATCGGTTTCAATCCCTCATAGGTACGATAAAAACTCTAATTTAGAATGGGTAAGTGGTTCAGAAAATCTAGTTTCAATCCCTCATAGGTACGATAAAAACAAAAAAGAATGGAGGGAAAGAAAATGAAAGTTGTGTGTTTCAATCCCTCATAGGTACGATAAAAACGAGTTTCGTGATCATGACAAGATCAAAATGAAAGGGTTTCAATCCCTCATAGGTACGATAAAAACGAATTTCAGCCCCACGGAAAACAACCGTGGGGAGCGTTTCAATCCCTCATAGGTACGATAAAAACCCAACCGACGCCTGGCAGTTGGCGATCACTTCTGACTCATGTTTCAATCCCTCATAGGTACGATAAAAACGAATTAGGAGGGATAGCATCCCTTCAAGATATTTAGTTTCAATCCCTCATAGGTACGATAAAAACAAAGAGCGAGGAGGAACAACTCTTTGGCGACGCACTGGTTTCAATCCCTCATAGGTACGATAAAAACATATCGGCGTGGACTTGTCTAAAAAGATCGACTTGAGTTTCAATCCCTCATAGGTACGATAAAAACAATGTACGTTTTCCGAAACGACGAAGTTCTCCATTTGTTTCAATCCCTCATAGGTACGATAAAAACATGGCGACTCTCCAGAAACTATTGCGAAAGAAAAACGTTTCAATCCCTCATAGGTACGATAAAAACTGTTTATGAACCATTGCGTAAGTATGAGTTGCAAAGGTTTCAATCCCTCATAGGTACGATAAAAACCTGATTTGAGAGCTGGCAAACGTCCGCCGCAACAAGGTTTCAATCCCTCATAGGTACGATAAAAACGACAGGAGAGCCGACAGGCGAGACAAAGACCAATTGTTTCAATCCCTCATAGGTACGATAAAAACGCTACGGTGGCAGTGTATTCGCGGCGGCGGGCATTTAGTTTCAATCCCTCATAGGTACGATAAAAACTCTTGCAACGGACCATTCATCGATTTCATTCCCTCGAGTTTCAATCCCTCATAGGTACGATAAAAACCCAAACAAAGCCCGTGAAATCAGGTGTTTCCGTTGGCAGCTGTTTTCAGAATATCATGTTTCAAAAATTGTGTCAATTTCTTTTTCCTTCGGTAGCTGGAAGGTGGGGCGCTTTCAACGGTTGTCGTCGACCCCCGGGGGTTTTTGCACGATTGGAGGTCGACGACAGAATATAAGAGATCTCCGAGTTTAACGCAAATCCATTTGTTTCATTTGAGCATATTCTTCCTTCACCGCCACGACGAGCGGATGGTCATGCTCCAGTCCCGCGTATTGCCGAAGCGCGCCTTCGACACCGCTTTGTTCAATCGTTTGCTGGAGAGCAGCAGCTTCGGCATCGCTAGGCTCATCAAACCGCAAGAGCGCGGCGATGCCTTTGACAAGCCCGGACGGGACGCTGTCGAATAAAGTGTAATATTGCACAGCCGGAGCGATGAGCCGGTCGTTCGGCCCGAGCTTGCGGATCGGTGAACGGGCGACGCGGACGATATCATCGGAAAGGGACGGATTGATGAAACGCCCGATCGTCGTTTCGATATAGGAACGGTGCTCTTCTTCATTCCATCCGTGCTTTTTCACTAAGACAGCTCCCGACTCACCGAGCGCCTGCTCGACACTCGTCCGGATGCCGCTGTCTTTCATGGCTTCCTGAACCGTTTGGTATTGTTTTTGATAGCCTAAATAGGCGGCCAACGCGTGGCCGGTATTGACCGTAAACAATTTGCGCTCGATATACGGCCCTAAGTCAGCGACAAAATGCGCCCCTTGAATCGGCGGAACGGCGCCGATGACGTTTCGTGTTTCAATCGCCCATTCAAAAAACGGCTCGACCGTCACCGCGAGCGGATCATCGCTCGTTTGGTTTGGAACGATGCGGTCGACGGCGCAATTGAGAAAACCAACGTGTTCATCTGCCAGCTGTCGCCCAGCCGCGGAAAGATGGGCAAAGACGTGTGTTTTCAACGTTTCCGTGCCGCCGATCATGTTTTCACAGGCAATGACGTGAAGCGGCTGCTGATGAACCGTGAAGCGCCGCTCGAGCCCAGCGGCGATGACTGGCGCAATGGCCGGCAAAATGTGCGGGCCGACCGCAGTTGTCACGAGGTCGGCGGCCGCGATCGCCTCCATGACATGTTCCCGTTCCGTTTGGCTGTTGAGAGCGGAAACGCCGCGCACCCACTGTTCTTCCTGCCGTTCGCCGGCAACGATGACGCGATACGCTCCCCGCTCCTTCAACAAACGGACGATTTGTTCGTTGACATCGACAAACACGACCTGATATCCCGACGCCGCCAGTAGGCTGCCGATAAAGCCGCGGCCGATGTTGCCGGCGCCGAAGTGGACGGCCCGCATTAGCCGTTCACCTCATGAAGCAGCGCAAGAATTTCCTCGGCCGTTTTGGCGTTCGCCATGGCGGCGACATGGTCCGCTTCCGCGCAAACAAGCGCCAGTTTCGAAAGAATATCTAAATGTTCCCCGTCTTTGCCGGCAATGCCGATGACGATCATTGCCTCGTTGCCGCCGCCAAAGTCAACACCGCCCGGAACTTGCACGATCGAAATGCCGGAATGCCTAACGAGCGATTTCGCTGCTTCCGTTCCGTGCGGGATGGCGACGCTGTTGCCGATATAGGTGGAGGTCAGTTCCTCCCGCTCCAGCATCGCGTCCACATAGGCTGGATCAACATACCCCTGCTTGACGAGCACGTCGCCGGCTAGGCGAATGGCTTCTTCTTTCGTTTTTGGTTGTGCATTTAGCACAATGTTTTCTTTGTTTAAAATTGAATGGGTCAACATACATTTCACTCCTTCGCCGATGTCCAATAATGATCAAAAAATTGTTCCAAGTGGGTGCTAATGAGCGAATACACTTGTTCCTCATCGCCGTGCGCCAAGACGGTGATGCTTTGCTCATCTTTGACTAACAGCGCGCTGATATGGCTTAAAACAGCAAGCGTCTCCTCGTCTGCATCAGCAGGGCCAAGAAGCAGCACAACAGTGTTGATTTCCATCGGGTTCCCGTCCATGCCTGCCACCGTCTGCGGCTCATCAAGCCGATACATCGTCAGCGAAGGGCGAAGGACCGCGAAGCTGCGGGCGTGATAAAGCGCGAGCGACGTGCCAGGGACGCCGAGCCCGCCAAGCGACTCCCGCCGCCGCAGCTCCCCGATGACGGCTTCGGCATCGACGATGACGCCGCTTTGTTCAAGCCGGCGGCAAGCGTCGGACAAGAGCCCGTGAACGGTGCAGTGCTTAACGACCCGCAGCGAAAATCCTTCTAACATGCCGATGATCGTCTCACTGATGCGCCTGATGGCTTTCATCGTTTTCAGCGTCTGTCGGTTAGGCTGTGCGTCTTGCCCGCGTTCTACTGGTTTCGCCACAGCGGCCGATTTTCGCGCTAAAAACGCGCGGATCGCCCGCGCTTCTTCCTCCCGCAACATCGGGCTGACGATGAAATACGGGCCGTGTTCCTCCGCAAGCGGCACGGTGGAAATGATGAGGTCGTACGCGCTTACGTCTTTCGTTTTCCATTCAAACACGGACGCTTGTTCGATGACAGCGATGTCCGGAATCTCTTTCTTCAGCCTTGTCGCCAAAATTTTTGCCGTCCCGAGCCCGCTTGAACAAATGACGAGCGCCCGCCAGCCTTTTTTCTCGCGCATGAGTGCAGCCGCAAAATGAAGCACTAAATAGCCGATCTCCTCCTCCGGCACCGGAACATCGCCAAACAGCTGCTTCGTTCCGGCGGCGACAATCGCAAACAGTTCCGCGTAGTCTTGCTTAATTGGATCAAGCAGCGGGTTGGCGACCCCCATCCCGTGTTCTAGTCGGTATAAGGCCGGTTTCAAGTGAACGACGAGATCTTCGTATAGCGCCCGGTCGGCGGACAGATCGACACCGAGCTCGCGGCTGACGAAACGAATGAGCTGCTGCGCTTTCATACCGATGGCCAAACTCGGCTCCTCCATCACCATTCCTTGGCGGCTGCGCCATTTCGCTCCCATTAAGTGCATCGTCATATAGCCGATCTCTTCTTTGGGGATGTCAATGCCAAACGCTCTTTCTAACGATTCGGCCAGCGCTTCCGCAATTTCATACTCTCTCGTCGCCTGAAGCGCCTGCAAATCACGCGGGTCGAAATGAATCGCTTCCCCCCGTCTGATGCGCTCGATGGCGAGCGCCAAATGGACGACGAAGGCGATGTACGAACTGTCGGCCATCGTAAACGGGAACGTTTCTTTCACCTGCGCGATTTGTTGTTCAATGACGGCCAACTTTTTCCGGTCGACCAGCCCGAGCAGTTTTTCCGCCACCGTATCGAGTGGGTCGTCCGGCCGTCTCTGGATCGTCTCTTTCATCAGCGCCAAAAATTCGTGTTCATCGACATGGCGAAATAGCAGTTCGCCAATGAGGCGCCGTTTCGCCGATTCAGAACCGGTAAGCTCGACGCCGTACCCGCGCTTGCGAATGAGCGAAAGCCCGTACGCTTCAACCGTTTTCTCCAGTTTATCCAAATCCAAGCTGACCGTAGCGACCGTAACGTTTAGGTCATTCGCCAATGAGACGAGTTTCACCGGCTCGTCTGCTTCCAACAAGGCGATTAAAATCATCAGCTGCCGCTCTTCCGGCGTATATTCACGATGAGAAAGATGAAGCAGCTCTACAGCCAGCGCCTGCTTCTGTTTCTTTTCCCCGATAACACGAATGCCGACTCCCGCTTTTTTCACCAACTCGAGCCCGTAGCGCCGCAAAACGGACTCAAGGCCTTGCAAATCACGGTGGATCGTGCGGACGCTGACATTCAGCTCCTCAGCCAGTTCGCCGACCGTCATTTCCCGTTCATCGGCCAACAAACGCTCAAGCAGCTTTCGCTCCCGTGCCGATACGTACATCGCTGTTCACCTCCGATCCTAGGGCCATACTGTTGACACGTTTAAAATGTTTGATCTTCTTTCCATTTCTTATTGTAAGGGCTTTTTTCTTGATGTGACAATGAATAGATGTTTCGTTTTCGTCATTGTTATTGTTGACAGTTTTTAATTGGTCATACGTTCCGTTGTTCCAGACGCATGACCGCCTACGACAAAGATAGGGGCAGATCCACGGCCGAGCTCATCAGCACGGTCAAAGACAAATCCGGGCGGGAGCCTTCACCAATGACATCTTCCCACCGCCTGCGCCAACGGGAGACGCAGAGAACTTCTTCTGTTTCTGATGAAAAAACGCAGGGGACCATGACTCCCCTGCGTTCTATTCAAGATTTAGGCATTCTTTTTCAATTGCTCGATCAACTCATCGTATTTCGGGCTGTTGAGGAAGTTTTCCACCGACACATGATACGCGTTCGGCAGTTTCGCTTTCGCCCGGTCGGTTAAATTTTGGTGGGTGACGACAATATCGGCGTCGGCCGGCAGCTGATTGATCGCCGTGTTCGTGACTTCAATATCAAGGCCGGCTTTTTGTACTTTATTGCGCAAAATCGATGCTCCCATCGCACTCGACCCCATTCCCGCATCACAGGCAAACACAATTTTTTTCACCCGGCTAGGAACGGCTTGAGCCACCGCTGGCGAAGCCGCTTCATTTTGTTGCAGCGCGGCAGCGACTTGGCTCTTTTTCCCTTTCAGCTGCTCCATTTTCTCCGCCGCTTTCGCCAAATCTTCTTCCTCTTCGTTTTGCCTCGCCGCTTTTAAGAAAACCGACGCGACAAGGAACGACACCGCTGCGGCGACGAACACACCAGCGAGCACGCCGAGGTAATTTCCTTTTGGCGTCATCGCAAGCAAGGCAAAAATGCTTCCCGGCGACGGCACAGCCACCAGCCCGGCATGGAATACCGTAAACGTGAACACTCCGCTCACTCCACCGGCCATCGCCGCCAAAATCAAGATCGGACGCATGAGAATGTACGGGAAGTAAATTTCATGAATCCCGCCTAAGAAATGAATAATCACCGCCCCTGGCGCCGACTGTTTCGCCATCCCTTTGCCAAACAGCCAGTACGCCAGCAAAATGCCAAGTCCTGGCCCAGGGTTCGTTTCCAACAGGAACAAAATCGATTTCCCGGTTTGCGCTGCCTGTTCGACGCCGAGCGGGCTTAAAATCCCATGGTTGATCGCGTTGTTCAAGAACAGCACTTTCCCCGGCTCGATGAAAATGTTCGCCAGCGGCAACGAGTGCCAAGCGATAATTTTTTCGACCCCTGCCGCTAATGTTTGGCTAATCAAAGAAATGATCGGGCCCACCCCTTTAAAGGCGAGCAACGTCAACACGCCGCCGACAATCCCGGCCGAGAAGTTGTTGACAAGCATCTCGAACCCTTGTTTCACTTTTCCTTGGAAGAGGCCGTCCACTTTTTTGATCACATAGCCGCCGAGCGGCCCCATGATCATCGCGCCTAAAAACATCGGGATTTCCGAACCGACGATGACCCCCATCGTCGCTGTCGCCCCGACGACACCGCCGCGGACGTCGTACACCATTTTGCCGCCCGTATACCCGATCAATAGCGGCAACAAGTACGTAATCATCGGCCCGACCAGCTTGGCAAACGTCTCATTCGGCCACCAGCCGGTCGGGATAAATAACGCCGTGATCAACCCCCAGGCGATAAACGCTCCGATGTTTGGCATAATCATGCCGCTCAAATAACCACCAAACCGTTGAACCTTCACACGGAAGCTTGTTTCGTTTCCGGTTGTATGCGTCATAAGTCTGTTCCTCCCTCTAGAAATGTTGATTTATCAAGGCTTTTCGGCCCCTCAGGGGTGTCCAAAAAATATTTTTCGACA
>NZ_LQYX01000022.1:0-10799 GCF_001587475.1 Geobacillus sp. B4113_201601 | reverse complement strand
TCATTATGGGAAGAAAAGGGGGATTTTCATCCCTGGGTGGAGGGCAAAACGTTGCCCATGGATCTTTTCCGTGAAACTGCGGAACTGGCGCGGATTTTTATGTTTGAGTGGAGGGTAGATCGCTGTCCATGGAACTTTCCGTGAAAATGCAGGACCGGCGCGAGGTTTTTTATCCCCGAGTGGAAGATGGACGCTTGCCTATGGAACGTTTCCTTGATTCTCAAACGATTGAATCCTAACGGCAGCTTAAAGCGTAATGGAAATGGGGCGTTGGTACACGACAAAAGGAGGAGGTGGTGTGATAAGCTGGAATGCAAAGAAGATCGTTTGTCAGCGAGTGGGAATGAAACGGTGCTTTTCCGTTTCCAAGGAAGGGGATTCGTATTTTGACAAATGACTAATTGGTCAATTAGTATATAATTTGTGACCATATAGTCAAGAGGTGTGAAGCGATGAGGATGGACGTAAGGAGGAGAAACGGGTGAGGAGCATCATTCAATTTTCGCTTAACAACAAGCTCGCTGTTTGGATTTTGACACTTATTGTCGCCGTGGCTGGGCTGTATTCAGGAGTAGGTATGAAGCTTGAGACGATTCCGAACATCAACGTGCCCTTCATTTCCGTCTCGACAGTGTATCCGGGAGCGACGCCGGAGGAAGTGGATAAGAAGGTGACACAGCCGATTGAGCGGCAGGTGGAACATTTGGACGGCGTCACAGCGGTCCGCTCCTCTTCTTTTCAGAACGCGTCATTTGTGCAAATTGAATATGATTTTGGCAAGGATATGGGAACGGCGCAAAATGAAGTGAAAGAGGCGCTCAGTCATTTACAGCTGCCTGACGGGGTGCAAGAGCCGGACGTGTCGCGGATCAGCTTTTCGGCGTTTCCCGTCATCTCATTGAGCATTACCGACCGCCACCGCTCGCTGGCCGAACTGACGAAGATCGTCGAGCGTGAGATCGTCCCCGAGTTAGAGGGCATCGACGGCGTTGATTCGGTGGAGGTCGCCGGCCAACAAATGCAAGAAGTGAACATTCGTTTTGATGAACAGAAGTTAAAGCGGTATGGGCTGACTGAACAATCGGTCATCAATGTTATTCAAGCCTCGGCCGTTTCTCTTCCACTCGGCTTGTACACGTTTGGCGATACGGAAAAATCGGTCGTCATTGACGGTCGCATCGCAACGATCGACGACTTAAAAGCGCTCCGCATTCCGATCGTTTCGGGGGCTGGGGCGGCGCCGTCGCCGGTGGTTGGCGCCGAAGTCGAGGGTCGCGGGCAAGGAAGCGCGATCGACGGGCAAGCCGGGGGCCAAGGAGCTGCGGCTCTAGCGCCGGGTGCCGGTTCCGGTCCCCAAGGGCGGGATGCGCGAGGGGCGGAAAACAGCGCGGTTGGTCAAACGGGTCGATCTGCGGCTATTCCTTCCGTTCCGCTGAGCGAATTGGCTGAAGTGAAAGTCGTTGCCAAAGCCGAATCGATTTCGCGGACGAACGGCAAGCCATCGATCGGCGTGCAAGTGGTCAAGGCGCAAGACGCCAATACGGTGACGGTCGTCAACGCTGTTAAGGAAAAGAGCAAAGATCTTGAAAAACGCTTTGACGGCTTGCGCATTATCACGGTGTTTGACCAAGGCAAGCCGATTGAAGATTCGGTGAACACGATGGTGGACAAAGCGGTGTTTGGTGCGCTGTTTGCGGTCGTTGTCATCTTCCTGTTTTTGCGCAACATTCGCACGACATTGATTTCGGTCGTATCGATTCCGCTGTCGTTGCTGATGGCGATTTTGTTGCTGCGGGAGATGGATATTACTCTCAATCTGATGACGCTCGGCGCCATGACGGTGGCGATCGGCCGTGTGATAGACGATTCGATCGTCGTGGTGGAAAATATTTACCGGCGCATGACGCTGCCCGGCGAATCACTTAGCGGGAAAGAATTGATCGCTTCGGCCACGAAAGAAATGTTTATCCCGATCGCGTCATCGACGATTGTGACGGTTGCTGTCTTTTTGCCGCTCGGATTGGTCAAAGGAATGGTTGGTGAATTGTTTTTGCCGTTTGCCCTGACGATTGTGTTCGCCTTGCTTTCTTCGCTGCTTGTCGCCGTCACCGTTGTTCCGGCGCTCGCTCACTCGCTGTTTAGCAAGGGAGTTGCTGCGAAGGACGTTCGTGTGCGGGAGCGGAAACAGACGTTAGCGTTCTGGTACAAACGGGTGCTTCGCTGGTCGCTCGATCATAAGTTCATTGTCAGCGGCACGGCGGTGTTGCTTTTGATCTCCAGTTTATTCCTTGTTCCGCGTGTCGGCGTCAGCTTCTTGCCGTCTGACGAGCAAAAGATGATTGTCGTCACGTACAGCCCCGCCCCAGGACAAACGGTCGATGAAGTGGAGCGCATCGCCAAAGAGGTAGAATCGTTTTTTGAACAGCGCCAAGGGGTCAAAAACATTCAACTTTCTGTCGGCGGGGGCAATCCGATGAATCCGGGGCAAGATCACGCGGCGTTGTTTTACGTCGAGTATGACCACGATGTGAAACGGTTTGCCGAAGAGAAAGAACGGGTGATGAAGGCGCTTGATGAGCGCAAAGACAAAGGAGAATGGCAAAGTCAAGACGCCTCGAGTTCAGGGACATCAAACGTTCTCGAGCTAAACGTGTATGGAAGCAGCATGGAAGAAATTGAACCGATCGTTCGCCAAGCGGCCGATCTGTTGCGCGGCCATGAGGAGCTGGTGAACGTGAAAACGAGCATGGCTGCCCGCTTTGAAGAATATACGCTTGCCGCCAACCAGAACAAACTGAGCGAACTAGGGCTGACGGCGGCACAAGTGGCTGCCGCTTTGTCCGAAAAAGGTGGACGCCAAGCGATTGCGACGGTCAAGCAAGATGGTGAAGACCTCAGCGTCTACCTTGCCGATGAAAACAAGCGGTACGCGGATATTGCCGATTTGCTGGAGAACACGATCACGTCGCCGCTTGGTATCGAAGTGCCGATCAAAGATCTCGTGACGGTGAAAAAAGGGTATACGTACAGCGAAATTGAACGGGATGACGGACGAGTGCACGCGAGCGTGTCGGCGGAAGTAAAAACGAAGGATGTTGCAGCGGTGTCAGCGGCCGTACAGAAAGAACTCAAGCGACTCGACTTGCCGTCGGGAGTCGATATTCAGATGGGAGGTGTGACTGAAGACATTCAAGAATCGTTTACCCAGCTTGGGTGGGCGATGCTCGCTGCTGTAGCGATCGTTTATTTTGTATTAGTTGTGACATTTGGGGGCGGATTGGCGCCGTTTGCGATTTTGTTCTCGCTGCCGTTTACTGTCATTGGGGCCTTGCTCGCCTTGTTCGTTTCCGGTGAGACGATCAGCGTATCGGCGATGATCGGCATGT
This sequence comes from Geobacillus sp. B4113_201601, assembly GCF_001587475.1. Classification (NCBI taxonomy): domain Bacteria; kingdom Bacillati; phylum Bacillota; class Bacilli; order Caryophanales; family Anoxybacillaceae; genus Geobacillus; species Geobacillus sp. B4113_201601. The sequence continues at coordinate 7,413 of NZ_LQYX01000022.1, read as the reverse complement.
TGATGTTGATTGGTATCGTGGTTACGAACGCCATCGTTTTGATTGACCGTGTCATTCATAAAGAACGCGAAGGACTGTCGACGCGCGAGGCACTTTTGGAAGCGGCCGGTACGCGGGTGCGCCCGATTTTCATGACGGCGATTGCCACGATCGGCGCTTTGCTTCCGCTCGCAGTAGGAATGGAAGGTGGCGCGTTGATTTCGAAAGGGCTCGGAGTGACCGTCATCGGCGGGTTGACGAGCTCAACGTTGCTGACGTTAATCATCGTCCCGATCGTTTATGAGACGTTGATGAAATGGCGGAAAAAAAGGGCGTAAGGAAGCGGGGAGTCGGCCGTCTGGGGACGGATGGCGCGGCAGGTGGAGGAAGTCTTTTGCCCATCGGCGGCCGCTTCGCTTCCTTGCTCTGACGTCATCGGCTTCTTTGGGTGGCTTGTGTTGGTTGGATAGAAGAATGGGGGGTTCGCCACGCCACATCGGCTCGTGGGCGAAAACAAGAACGGCGTGAGTCTGGCCTGGCCACATTCACGCCGTTTTCGTTTTTGTGAGGGTTCGTCTTGGCAAGGAGGCTCGGTTGGCGAGTCTTTCGTTGCCTGTCGACTTTGTCGCCAGAAACGGGCAAGGTCGGCTAGAGAAATGGAATGGGCGGGCCCTTCGCCACGGTGCTTGGCTTTCCGACGAAACCAAAAACGGGACGCTTTTGCCGGGGTCGGAAATCCTCACGGCGGCTAGGCCGAGGAGTGACGCTTGGCGGCGCGGGCGATGCGCGCCGTCAGGAAGAGGGCGCAGGCGAAAAAGAGGACGTCATCGACCGCGTAGACGAGGCGGTCCCCACCAGCGGCCAACAGCGTGCTGCCGATCATCGGTCCGAACGCCATGCCCATATAGCGGAAAAAGTTGTACACGCCGATCGCCGTCGAGCGGTTCGCCTGAAAGACGTTCGTTAACACAGTGGTTTGCACCGGAAGCGAAAGGCCCAAAAATAAGCCGAACATGGCGATGGCAATAACGAGCAGCTCAAGCGACTGCCAGGCGGTGAGCAGGAAGAAAAAAATGGACGCTGTCGTCAAATACGTCGTCGTCAAGATGGTGCGCCGCTCCGGAAAGCGCCCTTGAAGCTGCTCGCCAAGAAAACTGCCGATCACAATCATCGACGACATGGCCAAATACACCGTTCCTTTTTCTTGCGCCGATAATCCGTAACGGTCGGTCAAAATGCCGGGCAAAAACACAAGAAAGTTGTAAAGCGAATAATACCGCATAAATCCGAGCAGCACGGCGCGCCGCCCTTTTCGGTCGGTGAGCGGTCCGTAGACGATTTCCATCATCGCAAGGAAAAAAGGTGAAAATCGAAATCGTCAAGTTGATCAAAAAAGAAGAAGTCGCGAACGCGGTCCTCGCTTCTGGTAAAATGGGAGTGTAAAATCGTTTGGGTGAAAGGGCCGAGAAACGCGGCCAGCAACACAACATATACAACGAGCTGGCGTTTCATGGTTTTCTCCTTTCTTTCCCTGTGCATCGTTATGATTATACTCCCGCTGTTTCCGCTTTTGGAAACGAAATGCTTATGGAAAAAAGGTAGGGATGCAGGATGGAGAGATGGTTGATTCGTGATGCAACGGCGGCGGATTTGCCGCACATTGTCCGCATTTATAACGAAACGATCCCGAGCCGGATGGTGACGGCCGATTTGGAGCCGGTGTCGGTGGAAAGCCGGAAAGCGTGGTTTGAAGCGCATGATCCTCACCATCGGCCGCTCTGGGTGGTGGAAGATGGCGGCGAGATTTGCGCCTGGCTCAGTTTCCAATCGTTTTATGGCCGCCCGGCGTACCGCCATACGGCCGAAGTGAGCATTTATATTGCCGAATCACACCGCGGCCAAGGGTTGGGAACGAAGCTGCTCAAGCAAGCGGTCGACAAGGCGCCGGATTTGGAGATGAAGACGCTGCTCGGCTTTATTTTTGCCCATAATGAGCCAAGCTTGCGGTTGTTTGCCCGCTTCGGGTTTGAACGATGGGGCTATTTTCCGCGCGTTGCTGAGCTTGACGGCATCGAACGCGATTTGGTCATCGTCGGCAAGCGGCTTGTATAGAATCGATATAGACAGGGCAGTGATAAACATGACGATGCAAACAAAGAGGGAATGACATGAACGTGATGCCCATTCGACTGTTTACGATTCAAGACGGAGAAGGATTTGTCGCCGATGCGTTTCAATGCCCGGTGACCGGCAATTTGATTTACAAGTCATCCGGCACATCGTCGGTCATTGCCTACAGCGAACTGACCGATGAACAGATTGCGCGCTTGGAGCCATACGGCTTTCGCCGGCTCGAAGGGACACAAGGACGGGCGGTGCATGAAGATGCTGCCGGCATTGAAGCGTTGCTTCCGAGGCAATGATTGACTTGGCTTTGTGGCGACGGGAGAAAAGGCATTTGGATGAAAGGTGCGTTTTTGTAAAGCAGTGGAAACTCATTGGGGGATGAATATCATCGCCCTCCAGCGCCGGGTTTTCACGAACATCAGGGAGATTCGTTTTCCAGCCAAAAAGGCCGACCCAAAAGGTTGTCTGCCTTCAAGATCGGCACAACCGATCGTGCGGCAGAAGCAGTCAGCACGTAAAAGAGGGGATCCCGATCCTTTTGGGACACCCTCTCTTTGTCATCTCCTCAGCTGGCGGACGAGCCAATATACCGCTACGGCTGCTGCCGCGCCAAGCAATGGATAAAGAAGCGGAAGGCCGGATCGCTCGAAAGCGGCCGTTTCTTGTTTGCGGCTAGGCGCACGATCGGTTGGCTCCGTCTCGCTTTCGGTTTGCGGAGCTGTGTTCGTCGCCCCTTCCTGTTTTGTTTTCGAACGAGCCTGTTCATGTTTCGCGACAGACCGTTCACCGTACATGCCGATGCCGTTCCGTTTGGCTTCTTCAAGCGCCTTGCGGACGCGCGATTCATATTTGTAGCGGCCATAGTCATAAAAATCTTCAACGAGTCCGGCCTTGGCGAGATCTTCTTGCAGCAGGCGGCCGTCAACCCATACCCAGGCTAGCAGACGATGATATCGGTCAAACAGCGTATTTCCGTCCGTTTCAAGCACCACCTTCCCTTTTTGCAGGCGGGAACACGTAAACCGGCTCGCCTCTTTGCCGTACGGCTCGATTTCAATCGTGCTTTCCGGTGTGTCGATGAACAAAAAGCGTGTCGTGTATACGCGGCCGTTGACACGAAACTTGGCGGTGTCCCCGTCGATGCATTGAGTTAATGTTGCTTTGTATGTGCGGCCGAGCCGCAGCGAAACAGCGTTATCCTTCCCGCCGAGCGCGTGTCCGTCTAAGTCGATGCGTTCCGGGGTGAGCTTCCGTTTGCATCGCTCGTTGCTGTTATAGGTTTGAATGAGCTTGACCAACTCCGCTTTTGTTTTCGCCTGTTTGGCTAATGCCGTTGGTTCATGCAGCACATATGTGCAATCGCTGTTGCGGAAATGCCCCCCTAGTTCGTCCAATGAGCCCGGATGGGCGGACACGGAGTCCGGCCATACTATCATCAGGCAAAGCAACAAAATGGCGATTTGCTTCAACGCTCTCCCTCCGTTTCGGCAACATTCCAGCTAGGTCGCCATGAAAGCACATGACGATCTTGCGCTTTGAACGTAGTCTCCAGTCGTTTCTACGATTTTCAGCGTGAAATCTACCTTGCCAAACAAGGGTTTTTCTGAATGGAGCATGTGACCTTCGCGACGGTTCAGCGTGCGCGGTGGAAGGCAAAATCGTCAAATACGGAAAAGATCCATGGGCAATGGTTTGCCCTCCACCCGAGGATGAAAATCCGCGTCCGTTCGGTATTTTTGTAGAAGAGGCTGGTGATTTCATCGTGGATATGCCTTTACAATTAGAAAAACCTTGTTGTATCGTTCCTCTTTTCCGCACATTCTCCCATTGATGAATGGGCTCAGCCGTTCTTCACCAGCCTTAGAAAGCTCCATGGACAACATTTTGCCCTCCACCCGGGGGAAAATGACCGCTGGCCGACGAGGGTTCATGAAAAAACCCATTGTTACAAGGATTTTACCATATTGCTTTCCGATAAAATAGGACGATATAGGGCAATTGTTGATGGAGTTCGTCGACCATTCGTCAACAACCGCCTCAAAACGGAAAAAACCCTTGCGTAGCAAGGGTTTTTTTCGATGGAGCATACCGGGCTCGAACCGGTGACCTTCGCGCTGCCAGCACGACGCTCTCCCAACTGAGCTAATGCCCCAAACGAACATGGATGAATTGCCCATGCTCTATTATATCCAGATGACGGGTGGTTTGCAATCTTTTTTTATCAACCGCTTTCGATATCGACGTGGACAATGTCTTCGATGGAGCGAATGGCGTAATACAGTTCAGCAGTTGACCGCTTTTGATCGATAACAGCACGCAGCTTCAACAAATGTTCATTCTCCTCGACGTCTTTGATGCGCATCGTTTTAATATTGATTTCTTGTCGCTTTAAATGCTCGATCACTTTGGCAATGTTTTTTTCATCGGCAACGGTGATTTGCAGCATTACTTCTTTTTCACGCAGCTGCTTCGGTCCGAAAAAGTTAATTAAAAATGGAATCAGTTCAACGCTAACAATGAGCAGAGCGACACCAAAGGCCGATTCCCAATAGAAACCGGCGCCGACTGCCACGCCAATTCCTGCCGCCCCCCAGATAATGGCGGCTGTTGTCAGCCCAGTAATGCTGTCGTTGCCGCGGCGTAAAATAACGCCCGCTCCTAAAAAACCGACGCCTGATACGATTTGTGCGGCCAAGCGAAGCGGATCCATTGTGATATGGTCTTTAAGCGGGAAGACATACGCCGATTCGATCGAAACGATCGTCAATAGGCAGCTTGAAATCGAAATGACCAAACACGTTTTCAAACCGACTGGTTTTCGCTTCAACTCCCGTTCCAGTCCGATGATCATGCCAAGAATGGCCGAAATCCCTAATTTAAGGAATGGATCAAACATCATTCGTTCTCCCCCCGTTCGTGATATAATGTAGGAAAATGGTTGGCAAGGAGATGGAATCGTGAAACCGCCAAGCCATACCCAAGCCTATGCGGCCTTGTTGGTTGGAGCGCTCGCCGTCTCAACGTCGGCTGTGTTTGTCAAGTGGTCGCAGGCGCCGTCCGCGGTCATCGCCTTTTATCGGCTGTTTTTCGCTGTCATCATCATGACACCGTTCTTTTTTCGCCGCATTACCGAACTCAAGCACATCTCCCGGCGTGATGGGCTGTTTTCGGTTTGTTCGGGCGTGCTGTTGGCATTTCATTTTATTCTTTGGTTTGAATCGCTTGACTATACATCTGTTGCCAGCTCAGTCGTGCTCGTGACGTTGCAGCCGCTGTTTGCCTTCGCCGGAGGTGCGCTTTTTTTTCGCGAACGGCTGACCAGCGGCGCGGTCGGGAGCGCTGTTTTGGCCATTGTCGGAAGCCTTCTCATCAGCTGGGGCGATTTTCGCATCAGCGGTGCGGCGCTTTATGGAGATGTGTTGGCGCTGTCGGCCTGCGCAATGGTGACGGCTTATTGGCTGTTTGGTCAAGAGCTGCGCCAACGGCTGTCGTTGATGACATATACTTATCTTGTCTACGGCATCAGTGCTGCCACATTGTATGCGTATGCCGTCCTATCCGGTTTTTCCTTAACGGCATACCCACCGAGAGATTGGCTTTGTTTCCTCGGTTTGGCCATTATCCCGACATTGTTTGGCCATTCGGTGATGAACTGGGCGGTCAAGTGGGTGAGCGCTTCAACGGTATCAATGGCCATCTTGTTTGAGCCTGTCGGAGCTTCCGTTTTGGCTTACTGGCTGTTTGGTGAATCCATCCGCCCTTTGCAGTGGATCGGCGGTATTTTTATTTTAACAGGAATCGGGCTGTATTTGTGGGAGAAAAACGAAAAAGGGACGCTAACGGCGCAAGAAGGCGGCCGACCCTAGCGTCCCAGCGATAAACGACGAGCGGAGCGGAAAGCGGAATCCGTCCAGCGGCCGGGAAAACTGGGATAAATAAGCGAAGTTGACCTGCGTAATTTCAGAAAGAAGATAAGCCGATTTGGTTGCCCCCCGTTTTCGTTTTCGATTTAGAGCGGCAATGATACCGTCTTCTGTTTGAATGCCGATGCCGTGTCCGTAAAACAAACCGTCTCCTAAGTAAATCGTGTTCTCTCCCTGCCATTGCGGTGTCGCTGGATCAAATTCTGGATTTTTGAAGTAAAGGCAGTCTCCGGGAAGAAAATGTTTGCTCTTTTTCGTTTGAATACCAAGGTCTCGATCCGTATGCCAATCATACAGAAGCAAGCGGTCAAACAGGCGATCAAACGCGGATGTGTCAATGGTGTCGAGCACCGCTTTGTAAAAGACGATCACGATGGCTGTCGCGCATTCAAAAGCGTACAGTTCGCTGTTGATGAAAATGTCCCCAATCGCTTTTGAAGGAGGAACGCCCGGCCGCAGCTGAAACCCGCCCCGCTCATCTCGTTCCCAAAATTGGCTGTTGCAGCGGGAAAAACGGAAAATCGCAAACCGCGCTCGGCTTTTTGCTAAATCCACGGCTGCTTGAACAATGCGGGCGCGCAATGCAATTTCAAAGCGAAGCTGCTGTTCATTCGGGTACGTATAGAGGACGGGGGAAGAAACAAGCGCATCAGCGATTCGCTGTTCAGCGGGCGGAAGGGACAAGGAATCGGTAATACCGATGCTAGCCGGTGACGACAAAATGCGGATCATAAGGAAAAAACCTCCTTTGGCAATATGGTGGCGCCTCAACTCTATCGGAAAAATATATGCATAGGACACTGTGGTCATGACGCGATATGTCAGTGTATTGAAACAAGAAAGGTGTTTATGTCAAAATTTGAACTTTGGGTAGTGTCAATTCACGGCGGTAAACAGATCATTCTTTAAACAAGAATGAGCAACTATGTTTTTGCATGGGGAACTTGGTGGAGAAAAAAGTATTTCAAAAAAGAAAAAAGGTATTGCATTTTGTGGGTGGAGATGATATATTAAATAGCGTCGCTGATCAACTGTGTAATTTCAATATGTAAAACAGCGAAAAGTGGTTGACAACAAAAAGATGTGATGCTAATATAAAGAGGCTGCTTACGCAACGTTGATTATCGCAACAAATTTGTGGTTGCAGCTGTTTATCTTGTTCCTTGAAAACTGAACGAAACGAAGCGCAACGAAAGGCTGAGGCCGCTTGCCTATCGACGAAACGCGCTGGAGGGTCTGCGAGGAGGCTATCGCCGCCGCAGCAGGACCGAAGCGTCGCGAGCCGATAGCGGCCGAAGCTAGACAATACGAAAAGCGGAGGCTGCTTGACACGTTTGGTGTCGGCGCCGAAGCTTACAAAGCCAATCCACTTTCTTTTGGAGAG
>NZ_LQYX01000092.1:8271-36008 GCF_001587475.1 Geobacillus sp. B4113_201601 | reverse complement strand
TTGTCGAAAAATATTTTTTGGACACCCCTGAGGGGCCGAAAAGCCTTGATAAATCAACATTTCTAGAGGGAGGGTTTGACGAGGCCAAAGCGTGGCGAAATTACCCTGTCTGTTTATCTTGCAAAGCTCATATTGAAGAAGGAAGAAAGTTTGTGGAGTCCCATTTGCACTATCGCTTTTACGGTTTTTCTTATTTCGTCATTCCGACATTGCTTATCCCGGCTGGCAAGGATGTATTGGATGAATTGCTTCAATATTTGACAGACGGAAAGAAAGACATTCGCGTTCATCAAGAGCAGGCAGATTCCTTTATGACGACGGAGGAAGACTTGCTTGGGCTCATGCAAGACTATGATAATTCCCTGTCGCTTCAGCTGTTGTTCTTGCAGAAGATTCAAAGTGCCGAGCGGATTTTGTTATTGATTGAAGATGTGTTGCCGTCGCGAATTAGTGAATTGTTTCAAGCGAAGAAAGCGACGGAGTCTCTTTTGTATAGAGAAGGGGACCATCCTTTTCACTTTGGCTTTCTTCGCACCTTTTTTCGGCCGGGTGTCTATGATAAGTACTTTTTGCAAGTGGTGGAGTATGTATTCCAAAAGAAGCCCCTTTCGATCTCGTTTTTCGCTCCCTTTTTTATGGAGCAGCTTCGGGCTGATTTTTATGATTATGAAGCTGGCGATTGGTCGTTTGTCAACAAAACACGTCAAGCGCTTGCGGTTGTGCTTTTTTTAGAACAGGCGGGCGTGCTAGTCAGGAAAGGAGAGAAAGCGGTGCAAGGGAAATTTGCGCAGTTGTTTGATGCGTACGGGGGACAGCTGGAGTCTCCGGAAAAACAAGCTGTTTTCCTGTTGGGGGCATTGACGCAAATGTTGCTTGACATCCAGCAACAAAAACGAGGAAGCAAGCCATTTGTCAAGCAATTAATGGGGTTGAAGATGGACGAGAAGGCGATCAAAGGGCTGCTTCCGAAGGTCATCGGAAAACTCGAAGAATACGAGTCTTACTATGCGAGCCATCGACAGTTGGCGGAAGAAATTTCCCATTTATTCCTATCCTCTTCCCCAAGCTGGAAATTATCTGTCGATGAATTGAATTTTTATTTCGCCTGCGGGATGAACTTATCGTGGAAGGTCAAAGAAATCGTAGCGAACAAGGAGGAGAAATAATATGGTCAAGCAACGTTCCGAGCTGCTCTTTTTGTATGATGTGCAATGGGCAAACCCGAATGGCGATCCGGTTGACGGGAACAAGCCGCGCATCGATGAGGAAACGGGGAAGAATATTGTCACCGATGTTCGGCTGAAACGGACGATTCGGGATTATTTATATGACTATCGTCAACAAGAAATTTTTGTCCGCGAAATTGCGCAAGACGATGAGTATATTCAAGATGCGAAGGCCCGGGCGGAAGACTTTTTAGTGAAAGACGGCGAGAAACTAGATAAATCGAAACTCACCTTACGCGAAATGAAAAAAATCATCAACGATGAAGTGCTGCGTCAATGCATTGATGTGCGGTTGTTTGGCGTGACATTGCCGATCGAAAAAAACCAAAAGGAAAAAAGCTCAATTACCCATACAGGACCTGTCCAATTTAAAATGGGGCAATCACTGCATCGGGTGAAGATGGAGTATATCAAAGGAACCGGAGCGTTTGCCTCAGGTGGGCAAATGACACAAAAGACGTTCCGGGAGGAATATGTGTTGCCTTATTCCCTCATTGCTTTTTACGGGATTATCAATGAGGCGGCGGCGCGCTTCACAGGATTAACGGAAGAAGATGTGGAGCTGCTGATGGAAGCGATATGGGAAGGTACGAAAAACTTAATTTCGCGTTCGAAAGTTGGACATGTTCCGCGGTTGCTTCTTCGCGTCGTCTATCAAGAGCCGTACTTCCATATCGGAGAGTTGGATAAGTATATTTCTCTTCACACCGAAAAAGCGGAAGAGGAAATTCGGGATGTCAGCGATTATGTGCTTGATGTGTCGCGATTGGTTGAAGTCTTGGTTCAACAGAAAGAACACATCGCCAACATCGAGCTGCGTCAAGACGGAAGGCTTGCGTGCAGCGAGAATCTGGCTGAGCGCTTGCGCAAAGAAGGAATCACTGTCGATATTCGGTAACAGGGAATGAGTGCGATGAATGTGCTTGTATTTGATGTTCGAGCCGATTTTGGCCATTTTCGCCAAATGTATTCGACTTCCTCGCCGCTGACGTACTCGTTTATTCCCCCAACGGCTCTTTTTGGTTTGCTTGGCGCCATCGTTGGAGTGGGAAAAGAGGATAATGACTATTTGCGGGTGTTTAACCATGAGACGACGAATGTGGCTGTACGCCTGATGGAACCTGTACGAAAAACAAGAGTCGGCATCAACTATGTCAATACAAAAGGAAATATATGGGTTCCGAAGCAACGGCGGGAAGGAGCACGAACGCAAATTCGCGTGGAGTTTTTGCGTTTTCCTCGTTTCCGTTGCTACGTATATATGAACGATCACGAGCGATTTTCGCAGCTTGTTGATTTCGTTCGGCAGCACAAAAGCGTCTATACGCCGTGTCTAGGATTGAGTGAATGTTTAGCGGATGTACAGTTTGTCGCTGTAGACGATTTTCATCGGGTTGAAGCGATCGACAAAGAGCCTGTGCCTATTTGTTCGGTCATCCCAGGAAGAGACATACAAGCGCTGAAAGTAGAGCCGGGAAAAGAGTATCGCAAGGAACGAGTGGCTTGGGAGATGGATCCGGCCCGGGTAGTTTCTCGGTATGAAGAAGTGATTTTCGAGGCGGGGGCGCGTCCGCTCCTCGCTTCGGTCCCTTATTATTGGGAGAATGCGCAAGGAGAACGGATTGTCTTTTTCTATTCGAATGGAAAGGGAGAGTAGGATGTATTCTCATCCCCATTATTTTTTGTCGGATCATTTGCGAGGGGTGGAACAGCTTTCCTCCCTCTTTTTGTCTGAAAAGTCCGTCCGTCTCGCCGAGTCCGGACAGTTGGCGGAAGTGAATCGGTGGATTGCGTTTTTTCATGATATCGGCAAAAGTCATGCCTTCTTTCAGCGATACATCCAATCACCGGATTCCTTTCAAGATCCGCCTGCATTAAAAAGCCATGCGCTTTTGTCGGCTGTCCTATTAGCGGTTTTTTTACAAGAAAAGGGGATGGATGAGTTTTGGCGATTGTTGGCGTTTCTTGTCGTGAAGCGGCATCATGGGAATTTAGACGATTGGCTGGAAGAACTGAAGCGGATGGGGGACGAGGCCAAGACGTTGTTGAAGCGTCAAGCTGAAGCAACAGACTTTTCCGCACTATCCAAACAGATGGCCTGTTTGGGTGTTGGACAAGAAGCGATTTGGACGAAAGAAGTGTGGTTAGCGTGGATTGAACGATTTTTTGCCGAAGCTCGCTCGTTGCGCCGCTGGATCATGAAATGGAATCGAAGCAATGATTCGCTTGTGCCATATTTGCAACTATTGTTTCTCTTCTCTCTGCTCATTGATGCAGATAAGTCAGAAGTTGGAATTTTGCAAAAGCAGTCATGGTCGTTTTCCGGACGCAAGGACATTCCGGCCGACTTGATTCTGCGCTATAAGCAGCAACAATCGTGGCCGAAAACGACGTTGAATGAATGGAGAGAGCGGGCGTTTCAAGAAGTGGATCAGGCGCCGATCGATTTGCGTCATCATGTGTATTCGTTGAACTTGCCAACCGGAATGGGAAAAACGTTAGCCGGTCTCCACTTTGCCTTGCGTCTTCGCCACGAAATCGAACGCCGTCAACGGGTGACGCCCCGAATCATTTACAGTCTTCCTTTTCTCAGCATCATTGACCAGACGGCAAGTGTTCTAAAAGACGTTTTTGCCGCGAGCGGAATACAGGAGGATCACCAGCTTTGGCTTGCGCATCATCATCTGGCTGATATGCGTTATGTCACAAGGCAAGATGAGGAGCGGTACGACGCTGATTATGAGGCGGCGAAACTGCTGGTGGAAGGTTGGCATTCGGAATTGATTGTGACTACCTTTGTGCAATTGTTCGAAACGATTTTTTCTCACCGCAATGCTTCACTGCGCAAATTTCATCGGTTGGCTAATTCCATTATTCTCATCGATGAGGTGCAGGCCGTTCCTCATCGTTATTGGTTGGCTGTTCGCCGCTTGTTTGCCGCGATGGCGGAAGAACTCGGCTGTTATTTTATCTTTAGCTCGGCAACGGATCCAAAATGGTTTCCAGAAGCGGTTTCCCTTGTCAATGAATCGGCCTATTTTCAACTGCTTTCCCGGGTGACCTTGCATCCAGACATCGACGAACCGCTAGAGATCGAGGAGTTTGCTCGGCAAATCGAGTGGGATGGGGAAAAAACGTACTTATTCATTTTGAATACGATTGAGAGCGCTAAAGCTTTATACCGTGCCTTTCTAGACGAAGGCGTAGATGAGGGGGACATGACGTTTTTGTCCACGCATATTCCGCCAAAAGAACGCCTGCGGCGGATCATGGCGGCGAAAAACGGGGAGTATCGGATTGTCGTTAGTACGCAGTTGATCGAGGCGGGGGTTGATATTGATTTTGATGTGGTCTACCGAGACTTTGCCCCCTTGGATTCCATCCAGCAGGCAGCTGGAAGGTGCAACCGCCATGGACAGCGGGGAGGGGAGGTGCACATTGTTCGCTTAACAGACAACAAAAAGCGATTATACGCGAGCTATATTTATGATGCGATCCGCTTAGACATTACACAGACTTTGTTAAAAGGAAAAGCGAAAATAGAGGAAAGCGAATTTTTACAGTTGATTACAGCCTATTTCGAAACGCTGACTGCACGAATGAGCAATAACGAGTCCGAACGGCTGTTAAAAGGGATGATGACGCTGTACTTTGATGGGGAAGAAACCGTTGACCGCCTTCCTGTGTCGCACTTTCGCCTGATTGAAGGAGAAGGGGAAAAATTCAATGTCTTTATTGAGCTGGATGAGGAAGCGAGCGAAGTGTTTCGTGAATATGAGACCATTTTGCGAATCAGCGATCGGTGGGAGCGGAGGAAGAGATTTTCTGATATTAAAACCCGCTTTTTTCAATATGTCATTGCGATTCCAGCACGGGTAGATCACCAGCCGCCGATTGTCCATGGGATCGGGTATGTGGGACACGATTCGCTTCCAGATTTTTACGATGAGGCGCTCGGGTACCGGACGAAAAGTGAAGGGCTCATTTGGTAGGTGAGATCGATGGAATATGAAATGCCTGTGACGGGAACGGACATTTGGTACTATTACATTTGTCCGCGTGAAGTTTGGCTGATGAAGCATCAGATTGCTCCAGACCAGGAAGATGAAGCGATAGAAATTGGGAGATTTCTTTCTGAAACAACTTACCAGAGGGACAAGAAAGAAATATCGATAGGTTCCGTTGTCATTGATCGCATCCGTCAAGAAGACGGCCAGTTGATTATAGGAGAAGTGAAGAAGTCATCAAGCTATATAAAAAGCGCTCGAATGCAGCTGTTATACTATTTAGATACGTTGAGACAGGCGGGGATCCACGCGAAAGGGGAACTGTTGTTTCCAAAGGAGCGAAAAAAAGAACGTGTTGAATGGACCGAGGAAGGGCGGCATGAGTTAGAACGTGCCATTGCCGACATCCGCCGCATCGTTCGAATGCCTGTCCCGCCGCCGCCGAAAAAGATATCATTTTGCGGCAAATGCGCCTATCGTGAATATTGTTGGGCGGAGGAATAGAAATGAAAAAGACGCTTTATATTTTCCAAAATGGTGAGCTGCGTCGCAAAGACAATAGTCTGTATTTCGAAACAGAAGGACGTAAACGTTATATACCGGTGGAAAATACGAATGATATTTATATTTTCGGGGAAGTGGACGTATCGAAACGGTTTTTGGAGTTTGCGGCGCAAAAAGAGATCATCGTTCATTACTTTAATCATTATGGCTATTATGTCGGCTCCTTTTATCCGCGCGAACATTTGAATTCCGGACATGTCATAGTAAAGCAAGTCGAGCATTACATTGATCCAGCCAAACGATTGGAGCTCGCCCGTCTATTTGTGCAAGGCTCCATCCGCCAAATGGAGCGGGTGCTCAAGTATTACCGTTCCCGCCTTTCTGAACCGGAGGAATTGGAAAAAGCGCTGCAATTGATCGAACGGGAAGAAGGGAGGTTGAATCAGGCGGAAACGGTGGAGCAGTTAATGGCGGCAGAAGGCCATATTCGTGAAGCGTATTATGCTTCGTTCGATACCATCATCCGCCATCCAGATTTTGTGTTTGAAAAGCGGACCAAACGGCCGCCGCATAATCGTTTGAACGCACTGATTAGCTTTGGGAACTCGATTGTGTACACGATGTGTTTGAGTGAAATTTATAAAACGTATTTAGATCCGCGCATTGGCTTTTTGCATAGCACGAACTTTCGCCGCTTTTCATTGAATTTGGATATTGCGGAAATTTTTAAACCGATCATTGTCGATCGCTTGATTTTCACCTTAGTGAATCGACATATGTTGTCGCATAAGCATTTTGAGAAATTAACCGATGGCATTTTGTTAAATGAAGAAGGAAGAAAGTTATTTGTCAGTGAATTGGAGAAAAAAATGCAGACGACGGTTCAACATCGTCATCTCGGGAAGTCTGTATCGTATCGTCGTCTCATTCGCCTTGAGTTATATAAAGTTCAAAAGCATCTTCTCGGTGAAAAAACGTACGAGCCTTATGTAGCTCGTTGGTAGGTGGAAGCACTATGTTTGTGATTCTCGTGTACGATTTTAACGAAAAGCGTGTGGCCAAAGCGCTGAAAATTGCTCGCAAATATCTTCATTGGGTACAAAACTCGGTGTTTGAAGGGGAAATCACAACGGCGAATTACGAAAAGTTAAAGATGGAACTGCGCCAAATGATGGATCCTGATGAGGACTCGGTCATTTTTTACACGTTTCGCACCCAAAAGTACTCGAAAAGAGAAGAAATGGGGGTGAAAAAGGGCGGGGATGAGTTCATCTTATGACAATGAAGAAGGAACTCGTCCGCTTGAAGTTGCGCCTCGTTGACTCGGTTGGGGATGAGTTCCTCCTATGAAGAAACGGCTCTTACAGCCGACACGAAAGCGCTCGTGTCGGCGAGGATGAGTTCCTCCTATAATTAAAGAAACGGTATTTATCAGAAGGCAGGGTATTCACATGAGACTGACCATTACGATGAACGGGCGGCAGGGCCCGGTGTCGCTGCCGCTTCATTATCAGCATTTGCTGCAAGGCCTGTTGTATCGGTCGCTAGAAAGCGAACGATTGGCGACGTTTTTGCATGAGATCGGCTTCCGCCATGGGAAGCGATCGTTTAAACTGTTTACATTTAGCCGTCTAGTTGGAAGGCATGAAGTGGATAGGGGAAAGAAAACGATCCGATTTTTGGACGATTTCCAATGGCATATCGACACGATCCTCCCGGGTTTGACCGAGCAGCTCGGGCAGCAGTTGTTGCTGCGGCGGGAGGTTTGGCTTTACGATCAGCCGGTCGAGGTCAAAAGCGTGAAGATGGACAAGGTGGAAATTGCCCAAAACACCATCGAGGTGGCCATGCTCTCCCCGCTGACCGTATACAGCACGTATGAAACGATCGATGGCAAAAAGAAAACGCATTTTTTCGGACCGGATGACGACGTCTTTCCCCACCTCGTGGAGCTGAATTTCCGCCATAAATACGAAGCGTACTATGGCGTCGAGCCAGAAGAGCGATTGATGATCGAGCCTGTCCATGTCCATCACCGTCATCGAGTGGTGACAAGATTCAAAGATATGTATATTACGGGCTGGTTAGGCCATTATCGTCTTTCCTCTTCTCCCGAACAACTGACGTTTCTATACCACGTTGGCCTAGGCAGCCGCAATTCTCAAGGATTCGGCATGTTTCGGTTAATCAGCGAGTGAGCCATTCTAATTGTCGTCGACCTCCAATCGTGCAAAAACCCCAGGGGGTCGACGACATTGGTTTTGATCGCTTGATCCCTACAGCCATCATGGTTGAACTTGATTGACAGAATCTTCGAAACGTGATATTCTGATGATGACGCTGAAGGGAAAAGGTTGATATGACAACACTTTTTGGGTTTTTATCGTACCTATGAGGGATTGAAACTACCACCCGATGAATGCTGTCTGATGTTTTAAAACCGTTTTTATCGTACCTATGAGGGATTGAAACAATGCAAGTCAACCTTGGTACTGGTGGTTAAGAACCGTTTTTATCGTACCTATGAGGGATTGAAACCTTCATGCGTCTTTCTTGTTCCACCATTTGTTGCGCGTGTTTTTATCGTACCTATGAGGGATTGAAACTTCCTTTTTTCCGTTTCTTTTCGTCCTCGCCCGGCCTCGTTTTTATCGTACCTATGAGGGATTGAAACATAAATCGCGCTGGCCTGTTTGCGATTGGTGGGAGCGCGTTTTTATCGTACCTATGAGGGATTGAAACTCGTATGGGTCATATCGCGGTCTACGGAGGTGGTCGTTTTTATCGTACCTATGAGGGATTGAAACCTCGGCCTTCAATCCCTAAATCATTTCCGACGGATAGGTTTTTATCGTACCTATGAGGGATTGAAACCCCGGTCTCATTTGTTTCCCCTCCAAATAAAATAAGCACCCGTTTTTATCGTACCTATGAGGGATTGAAACAACAGAAGGACGAGCGCCTGACGCGCCGCACAAGGAGTTTTTATCGTACCTATGAGGGATTGAAACTACATCTACTATCAATTGAAACGCGACTCTATTACGTTTTTATCGTACCTATGAGGGATTGAAACTATACCGCATACTTCAACCGTGCTTTCCAATCCTTAGGTTTTTATCGTACCTATGAGGGATTGAAACAAAGAAGAGCCAGAATTTGCAACCAAATGTGCTATTTACGGTTTTTATCGTACCTATGAGGGATTGAAACAATTTACGCTAAAAAACCCAATTGAAACATCAATCGCGTTTTTATCGTACCTATGAGGGATTGAAACTACATTTTTGCGTACAATTTCATTTTGTCTTCTTTAGTTTTTATCGTACCTATGAGGGATTGAAACAAGCAAGAGAAAGTGTAAAAATAGCATTATTACGCCGTTTTTATCGTACCTATGAGGGATTGAAACGACCAGTGTTAATGCGTTGTCCGTCAGGAATTTTCGTTTTTATCGTACCTATGAGGGATTGAAACTCCTCTACGTCGTTCGAGGGTTCGTTGAATTTCATCGTTTTTATCGTACCTATGAGGGATTGAAACCTAAAAAACTGTTTAATCCCCTCTAATGTCTGATTGAGTTTTTATCGTACCTATGAGGGATTGAAACAAAATAAAAACGCTCATTTTCTGAGCGCTTTTTTCAACGTTTTTATCGTACCTATGAGGGATTGAAACCCGTGCAACTCACGAGCATCAACAATCTTTTCGCCGTTTTTATCGTACCTATGAGGGATTGAAACCAACAATTGGTTGGACTGATAGACCGCGGCAGGTGCGTTTTTATCGTACCTATGAGGGATTGAAACTCTCCACCTGCAAACGACGCTTCCTTCTGTAATCGGTTTTTATCGTACCTATGAGGGATTGAAACTTCGTTTAGCTGACTACGGAAATCAAAATGCAGGCGTTTTTATCGTACCTATGAGGGATTGAAACTCACCAAAGGCATTAAGAGTGAATAGCGGCCTAACACGTTTTTATCGTACCTATGAGGGATTGAAACTACTGTTTTATGTTTCGTTTCGTCCTCGCCCGGCCGTTTTTATCGTACCTATGAGGTATCGTACCTATGAGGGATTGAAACCTGTACCAGATGCACCGAAAATCAAAACAAAGTCTGTTTTTATCGTACCTATGACGAATTTCTCACTGTGAGCAGGATGCCGCCTTGAGGACGGCGAATAGAAAAAGAGAGACCATCAAGGTGAGGTGATGGAATGGCGATTGACCATGATCGGCTGTTCAAAGAGCTGATCCGCACGTTTTTCGAAGAGTTCCTGCTCCTCTTTTTCCCCGACATGCACGAGCATATCGATTTCCATCATCTGTCCTTTTTATCCGAAGAGCTGTTTACCGATGTGACGGCCGGTGAAAAGTACCGCGTTGATTTGCTGGTCGAGACGAAGCTGAAAGGCGAAGACGGGCTGATCATCGTGCACGTGGAAACGCAAGGGTATGTCCAGCCGTCGTTTGCCGAGCGCATGTTCCTCTATTTCAGCCGCTTGTATGAAACCTACCGGACCCGCATCGTTCCGATCGCCGTCTTCCACTATGATTCCCTCCGCGAGGAACCGTCTGTGTTTTCGATGGAATTTCCGTTTGGGGAAGTGCTGCAGTTTCGCTTTTTTTCGGTGGCGTTGCGGAAGAAGCAGTGGCGGGAGTACATTCGGCAGGACAACCCGGTTGCGGCTGCGCTGCTCAGTCAAATGGGGTATACTGAAAGAGAGAAGGTGGAGCTGAAAAAAGAGTTTTTGCGCATGTTGGTGCGGTTGGAGCTCGATGAGGCGAGGCAGCGGCTGCTGCTTGGGTTTTTTGAGACGTACGTGAAGTTGACAGAGGAAGAGGAACAACAGCTGCAAAGCGAGGTGAAGGCGATGGAAACGAAAGAACGAGAGAAAGTGTTGGAGCTGATCATCTCCTACGAGCAAAAAGGGAAAAAAGAAGGGCTGGAAGAAGGGGTAAAACGCGGCCTTGAGCAAGGGATGAAGCAAGGAATGGAACAAGGCATGAAACAGGGAATGAAGCGGCTTATTCAGACAATGGCACAAAAAGGAATGACGGCCTCCGAGATTGCCCGGTTGGTCGATCTTTCTGAAGAAGAGGTTCGAAGCTTGTTGAGCGAGTAAGAAGAAAAGGGGTGATCGATCTCACCTTAGAAGGCCGGTGATTTAAGGGGGCAATCCGCTTGTCAAACCGGTTTCTCAAATAGATAAGCCTTGTCGCATCAGGAGCGCCTTTCAAACGTTCCCCCATTGCTCAAGAGACACAAGCGTTTTTCACCAACCTCCTAGTGTTTTCTGTTGAATGAGTATGAGAATAAAGAAGAAGGCGGTCATCCACCGCCTTTTTGTTCTGTGAAAATCGCACCAGTGAGTCGTGATTTTTATGTCTGGGTAGAGGCGATAAACTCCGCTCTTGTCATAGTTCCCCTGAGATTATCGCTGTGGTATAATCGAGTTCAAAAGCGGATATACTGAAATCAGGTCATAGTTCCCCTGACCCGAGTTCGACAGTGACTAGGCAAACAAAATGCCTCTCATCCCTTGATACCAAATGGACGAGAGGCATTGGGGCATACGTTGGGCGTGTATCTAGGTGCAAGGATGGATGCCTAGAATCTTCGGAGGAGGCTCCAGCCCTAGAGCCGCAAAGAGTTGCACTTGTTTGGCCGTCCGTTCGGTCGTTGACCAAGGTCGCCGTTTTTTGAAGAAAAATGTCCAAGCATGAGACGTTCGCATTCGTCTCTTACGTTCGGCCACGATTCATGATGGAGTTAAGCTACGGTGATTCCATCTTTCTTTTTGCGTGTAACTTGTCGTATGTACATGTCTATATTATAACCGATATTCAGCTCTTTTAAAAGTTAAAATAGGCAAGTCGTGTGCCTATGGAATTCGGCGTTTTTTTCTAGGGGCCACATCGTAAACTCCTTGATATCAAAGCATTTTGGCCATTTTCATTTGCCTAAAATGGCCTCAAAACTGTCGAACTCGGGCCTGAGATTATCGCTGTGGTATAATCGGATTTTCCGTTTTCATATTGGTACTGACGTCATAGTTCCCCTGAGATTATCGCTGTGGTATAATGCCTGTGACGTAATCGCGGAAGTGGTAAGGGTCATAGTTCCCCTGAGATTATCGCTGTGGTATAATATTCGGACGCTTCGGGGAACCGTAGTAAATGTCATAGTTCCCCTGAGATTATCGCTGTGGTATAATTCGGAATGGAAATAATAAACTTAAATAAGCGTCATAGTTCCCCTGAGATTATCGCTGTGGTATAATTAATCCGAGAGATTGGCCGATCAATATCAAGTCATAGTTCCCCTGAGATTATCGCTGTGGTATAATAAAAGACAAATGGTCGCAAGTCGATCGCGGTCATAGTTCCCCTGAGATTATCGCTGTGGTATAATCGTATTCCCGGAGTAGCAATCCTTTATCGGTCATAGTTCCCCTGAGATTATCGCTGTGGTATAATTACGTCATGATGTTTTTTAACATAACTGTCGTCATAGTTCCCCTGAGATTATCGCTGTGGTATAATCATAATCAAGATCACCCAAACGGTGCGCGAGTCATAGTTCCCCTGAGATTATCGCTGTGGTATAATGCCAGCGAGTTCACGATGTTCTAAATCTAGGTCATAGTTCCCCTGAGATTATCGCTGTGGTATAATTCGTCAACATACAGTTTATACATGCTTTTCGTCATAGTTCCCCTGAGATTATCGCTGTGGTATAATACGTATCCAAAAAAGCCTGCAATCTCAAGGATCGCGGGCTTTTTTGCTTTTAAAAAATACGAATGTGTCTATGCAATAGGGGGAACCATTTCCGTTTTTTAAAAAAGTGTCAGCTGTGTGGATGTTATTTTCTTTTCTTGGGCTGTTGGTTCCCCGAGAAGCAGTTGCATTTTTGTGTACTGCTTTTCCGTTACGATCATTGCCCGAATCGATCCTCGAGGGGGTAAGTTGCGTTTTAATCTTGCCAAGTGTTTATCCGTCGCCTCATGTCCATGGCAGACACGGCTGTAAACCGAAAACTGTAGCATATCATACCCTTCGTTGAGCAGGAATGTGCGAAATCGCCGGTATTCACGTTTCTCCCGGTTGGTCACGACGGGAAGATCAAAAAAGACGAGCAGCCGCATAAACTTACTCATACACGTGCAGTTGTAATGGGAGAAGTTCCGGCAATTTCAACAACGAAGGGTTTTGGCTTCGGCTTGCGGTGACGAAGCTTTTTGTCATTTCTTCTACCGCGTTCACGACGGTCAATCTTTCTCCATTCACTAGTATGTCCATATTGACTAAATTGTATAAGTCTGCCCGAATGGATGGAGAAAATTTATCATCCGGTTGGATGTGCTGGGCCACGTATAGATCGATGAGCGGGCGCAATACTTCCATAAAGTCGTCGGCGAGATTAAATTTGTTCAACTCGTTATCGTGGTAAATTCCTAAGCATGGGAAAAAACCATACCCGACGAGAGAACGGGCGACGAGTCCACGCATGATGGCGTATCCATAGTTTAAAGCTGCGTTTATGACTGAATCGCTTCGCCGGGTAAACTCATTGCCGAATAAATATTGGAAATACTTTTTTGCCCCATATGCTTCACGGTTATTGCTATCTCCGGAGTCGACGGTTTTGCTGATGCGGTATAGCTCGTCGGCTCCTTGTTTGTTCAAGAACTCCAAACACTTTCCTTGATTGACGAGTTTTTGGATCACGATCCGCTGCCAAATTCGCTTTTTAAAAGGCTTGGAGTAGGCGTACTGCATGTGCAGCACGCCTACTTGACGAGAATGTTTTTGAAACGGCTGCAACACCCCGTTGGGGAGCCGTTTTTGGTCACAGGTGAATAATGCAATGTTATATTCGGCTATTTTGCTTAAAGCGACTGCTGTTACGCTGACGGCTTGTTCCTCGATGATAATGGAACAAATATCCTCCAGCGGGATAGAAACTTTTTCTTCCTGTTCAATCACGAGTTGATTGTAACGGACGGATAGTTTCCCTGGTTTCCGGATGAGCAGATGACGCCAACCCAACTCTCTTTTCCCCTCTCACTTTGTAGATGTTGCCGAGCACATCTACTTGGTATTTCTCGAATCGTTTGAGGGTTCTTGAACCGATGCCGCGGAGTGAGAAACTGTTGTCATGGCTGATCAACTCCAGTCCTCCTGTGGCTGAGTCAATCGTTTTGTAGTAGACAAACACATCTTTAATGTTGATTTCATGGCCTGCGGTCGTTTTCACTGTTTTTTCCCGGGGAAGCTCAATGCGAATGAGATCATTCGGGTACAGGCTGAATCGGAACGTATAGTCCTCCGTCATTTCCTTCCACTCGGAGTACGGCTTGTTTGGTTCGATGGCTTTGTTTGGCAAAACCTTTTTCATGATGTCCATTGTGTAGACGGGAACACAATAGTATTTCCCGTCTTTTTCAAATACGTCAACTCGAACGATGTTGCTGTTGTAGGCGACAGTTTTGCCATCATTGAGCGGGATGACTTGGTTTTTTGTGTCGATGATTTTCACTGTCCGAATGATAGGCCCTAGTTCCCCGTTCTTTTTCGGTTTGTAAAGAGGTTCCTGGAATGCTTTTCTCGGATCATTGTTATGCTCAAGCAACCGCAGGCGGATCGCTTCGTATGTCCTTGGGTCGCTTTCTTTGCCGTACATAGGAAAATGTCCGCTTGCATCCAGCTTGATTTCGGACAGTTTCGTTTTGACAACAGTTTGGATTTTCCCGCTCCGTTCGTCGATGCCGATATAACGCCGCAATGTTTCTTGATGAGCCGCCCCTGTGACGCTCCGCTTCGGCATGCGGGAGACAAAAACCGGCTGCAACGATTCGAGTTTCTCGTTATCATAATTTCCAAGATTGAGAGCTTTTATACTCTCCTTTGGATTTTTTGATAAACGTGCCCGCAGTTCATCGGCGAAGTGCGGCCAAGGTTGCGGAAAGTGCGGTTCCGTCTTTTTGGCCAGTTCTTTGGCTTGTTCGCGCCGTTGATAGAAGGCGGTGACTCGGGCGATATCGCTCAGCGTTGTGCAGGCGACGATTGCGGCGTCCACGGCATGGTGCAAATCGGATTCTTCACGGTTTTTGTTAAAATCCCAGCGGCTGCGCAAATGGGCGGTAACGCCGCCGTTGACTGTATATACTTTTTGCTTGTCATCACTGTCGGCGAATTTGAGATGTTCACGAATAAAGTTGGCGAAAAAGCGTGAAATATACCGGGTGTCATTTAAACTTCGGTTTTTCCATTCTGCTTCTTCGTTTTCATCGTAATGAAGCCGGAGCAGCCGATCCCGCTTCTTTTTAGAAAACTGCTTGTTCGTTAACACAAACGTTTCGAACTGTTGCCAGCGCTCAGTTCCTACGCCTAAATACTCGGCAGGGATGCGGTTGCCTTTTTCGCGATTTTCTTTTGTCAATACTAATACTTTATTGGTATAACTGTCATCCAAGCTCCGGCTATATGGAATCACGTGATCTACTTCTACATAGCCCGGTTCAAGCAGTCGCTTGATTTCGATTGGTTGAAGCGAGTAGGCGCATCTTCCGTTTTGCTCGCTCCACAGTTTGAACTTAACAATGTCATGGCCAGTTGGGTTTCGTGTCAGCCCGTATTCGATCAGCTGGCGGATGGCAGTTTCGTTTCTCTTTCTGTTTTCATCTTGTTCTTTTTTTGTTTTCTTCCGCTCGTCAAATGTTTGTGACAAATCGCGGGCTAATTCGATATGAATCGATACCGGCGAGCCGTACTTTTTGATGATGGCATTCACCACTTTTCGCGCCTGTGTCAACGCGCGCATGACGACCGGATTGGCGATCGGCGGAATAGTCGGCAGCAGCACTGTTTTTTGTTTCTTCGTTGGCCCTGTAAACGTGTATCCCGCTCGCTCACAAGCGGAAGAGTAGACTTCGCCTTGTTCCATATACGGGAGAATGTTGCGGAGTGCTTTTAGCGACAAATGGCCGAATTTGGTGAATGACAAGTTCAATAATTCTTCAATCAGTTCGTTGTCATATACCTTGTTTGCCAAATTTGCTATCCGCTTCCCGTTTTGTTCATATTCATTTCGCAAGTAGCTGCGAATGTGGGCATCATCTTTGAATAATGTCAGGGCGTAACCGAATGTATCAAAATCGATTGGCAGAAACGAACTTGACTTTCCTCTTCCATAAACCTTATCGACGGTTTTGCGAATTTGATGATAGGCGTCGAGTTCAAGGAATCGGATGTTTTCGTTTTGCTTTAGCGGTTCGCCCCAATCGTACACAATACCTTTAAAGTAGGTGTCATCAGGCAAATGGAGCAATGTTCGTATATCATGATAGGTAAGTTTGTTTTTTTGGAATGCTTGTTCATACAAAAGGCGGCGTTCTTCATCGGTGAGTTCCCGCGTTCCTGATGGGGAGACGAGCCGCAATTTATTGATGTGCTCCCAAGCGATGAACGATTGGAATGTGTATGTTGCCTTAGGTGCCCGCTTTTCTTTCGGTTCGAAGGTACAAAAGCCGACCTTTTTCTCGATGTCATCTTTGGAGGCGACAGGGCGCTGCGAAGACCAAATGGCGATATATTCATTCTCAAACGCTTCTGTGCAAATCATGTTTCCGAACTCGCGCTGTCTGGCAAAAATAAGTTGGATCTCGCGTTCTAAGTCGTCACGTGCGATCGTGTTTGTGTAATTTTCCCCTTTATTGCGCTTATGAAGCACAAATTTTGGGTCTCTCACGATCATTTCACCGACGGTCCGGTAGCCTGTGAGAATGGAGCGGTTTTCTTCGATATGTTTGAGCATCGTACTGTTTTCTTTGTTGCTGCGCTCGCTTTTGCGGTTGGATTTGAAGCCGCGCCGCTTGGCTAGATGAAGGAGAACGCGGGCCAATTCATCGTTATTTAGTTTTCGATCTAACGCTTCAACGCGCAGCTGCCAGACATCAATTTCATGTTTTTTCTCGAATAGCTTGTCCAGTTCTTCTTGTGTTAAGACGTTTTCACGGGTGAGCAGACGGCGAATGCGCTCAAGCCGATGCCTGCGGCGGCGCAGACGACGCCGGGCTGAGCGGGCGAGGCGTCGAGGGAGAGCTAGTGATTCTCCCGTTTGCGGGTTTTCTGCTCTGTCAAAGATGCGGACGCCCAAATCTTCGATACGAGGAAGATCCAGATTAATGACTGCCCAGCCGACAGATGTAATACCGATATCGAGGCCGATTTTGTATCTCACTTCGATCCCCTCCCATAACGGAATAATGTAGTAAAAAAGACCTTAGCGTTTTCCGCCAAGGTCTTCGTTTGCCTAAGAGTGGGGAATGCCCGCCAAAAGCGGGCGATAGGCGATCCCCAACGCCGCGGGTCATTCTGCCCAGGCAGAAAGCCCTTATCATAGTAACCCTGAGACCATTGCTGTGGTATGATCCTATGACTATAATAATGCACATATTTGGAAAATGCAAGTTCTTTTTCTATACTTTCATGCTTTCTTTAAGTTATGATGAAAAGAGGAATGGATTTATGACAGGAGGCTTCGCATCGATGCGCCAAAAACTTCGCGATCTCGGGTTTTCGATCGGCACGCTTCCGACAGGGAAGCGGAATCAAATCACGGATGTGTCCGGTGTTCGGGTCGGGCATGTGACGGTTCGTGAAGAGCGGGATGAACGGACGGTGATCCGCACTGGGGTGACGGCGGTGTTGCCGCATGGGGGGAATTGGTTTTTAGAGAAGGTGCCGGCGGCGTGCTTTGTCCTGAACGGGTTCGGGAAAACGGCGGGGCTCGTGCAAGTCGAGGAGTTGGGGACGATCGAGTCGCCGATGATGCTGACGAGTACGTTCAGTGTCGGCGCTGTCTGGCAAGGAACGCTTGAGTATATGATGGAGATGACGCCGGAGATTGGCGACACGGCCGGGTCTGTCAACATCGTGGTCGGGGAGTGCAATGACAGCTATTTGAATGCGGCGCGGGCGCTGGCGGTGACGAAGGCGCATGCGAAACAGGCGATTGCCGAAGCGCGGGTGGATATGGAAGAAGGAGCGGTTGGCGCGGGGACAGGTATGATGTGTTTCGGCTGGAAAGGGGGAGTCGGCAGTTCATCGCGGATCGCGGGCGGGATGTATACGGTCGGGACGCTTGTCGTGAGCAATTTTGGGCGGCGCGAAGAGCTGCGGTTTGTGCCGTATGTGCCGCCATCGTTTGATGAGCGGGACGTGCCGCCTGGGTCGATTATGATGATCGTGGCGACCGATGCGCCGCTTGATGCGCGGCAATTGAAGCGGTTGGCGAAGCGGGCGGCGATGGGGCTGGCGCGGACGGGGAGTCATGTTCATCACGGCAGCGGCGATATCGTCATTGCCTTTTCCACGGCATACACGATTCCGCATGTTGCCGATTCCGTCCATCAGGCGCTGCTGCCGCTTGTCCGCGATGATGCGCCGCTCATGAATGAGCTGTTTCAAGCGGCTGTTGAGGCGACAGAGGAAGCGATTTGGAACTCATTGACGATGGCGGAAACGACGACTGGGCGGAACGGGCGCGTTGGAGAGGCGATTCCGTATTCGTTGCTTCAGCGGATGAAATGGGCGGGGGAATAGAGGGGCAACCGTTGGATGAAACGATGACAGGTGATGAACAGAAGGTGTCCCACGTTTTGTGGACACCTTCTTTCATGTTCAATGTCGCCAGAGCGCTTCGTGTCGATATAGTGCTTCCGGCTGAGTGAGGTGCCCATCTCAGTTGGATGCCGCTAAGTCGCTTAGTGCCGGCTATGAAGGCGATGCGTCCACGCGGCGAGTTTTTCTTTCATCCCTTCGCGCCATGGGGTGGATGCACGGCGGTGGGCATAGCCGACCAAGGCGCCGGTGACGATCAACAAGAGACCGGACAAGGCGAAAATCGAAGCGATGGAAAACAGGCCGGCGATGGCGCCCGCGGCCGTTGGACCGGTCAAGTTGCCGAGGAAGCGGCTGCTGGCGGTGACGCCGAACACCCTCCCTTGAATGCGGCGCGGGCTTTGCGCGTTGATGAGCGCCTGAAGGGCAGGCCATACGCCGCCGACGACCAGCCCTTGTAAGAAGCGCCATACGTACAAGGCGTAAATGTGGTCTGTCCAGACTTGCGGCAAGGCGAACAAGCCGGAGAGAACAAGCAAAATCGGCAATGTTTTCTCCTGCCCGATCCGGTCGCCGAGCTTCCCTAAATACGGCGCACCGATGATCGTGGCGATGCCGGTGATCGATGAGGCGAGGCCGGATAAAAAGGCGAGATTGCTAGTGTGGCCGACTAACGATTGGACAAAAATCGTCATCATCGAGTTGACGCCGAGAACGGCGATTTGCACGAGAAACGTGGCGATAAACAAGATGATGAGCGGCCGGTGTTCGAACACGTCTTTGAAGCTCGCCTTGTTTTCTTTCGTCTGTGGCACGACCGGGTCTTTTTCGAGCCAAAAGATGACGGGCAAGAGGGTAAGCAAAATGCAAAGCCCGGTCACTAAAAACACCGGGCGGAAGCCGAACAAGTCGGACAAAGCACCACCGATGAGCGGCCCGATAATGTTTCCGGCGATGCTTCCGGTTTGCAGCGTCCCGAGCGCCTCGCCGCTATGGTCTTTCGGGACGACGCGGGCCAAATAGGAAAACGAGACGGTGATGAAGCCGGAGAAAAAGCCGACAAGAAACCGAAGCACAAGCAGCGCCGTGGGCGACGTGGTCAACGCCATGCAGGCGGTGATCAAACCCATGCCGATTCCGGCGCGAATCAAATTGGCGCGCTGGCCATATTTATCGGCAAACATTCCCCAAATCGGCGCCATGATGGCCGCTGATAAGAAAGTGGCGGAAAAGACAAGCCCGGTCCACATGCTTAAGGCATGATGCTCAGTGATACCCATTTGCCATAAGAAAAGCGATAAAAAGGGAATGACCATCGTCATTCCGGCCGACACCATAAAATTGCACAGCCATAAAATGCGAACGCTTCGTTTCCAGTCCATGCGGGGTCATCTCCTGGATTATTTCGTTTCTCTAATAATTTTAGCACAATGGAAAAGAAGAGGGAATGATTTTGCTTACGCGTGACAGGGGAGCGAACAAACCAATCCCCCTTGCCGGGCAGGCAAGGGGGTCATCTATGTCAAAAAGGGGGGAGGGGGATTACGCGTTCGTCGCTTGGGCTTCTTTCCATTTTGCCAGCTCACGTTCCACTTCTTCCTCAAACGGCACAGGGGACAACGCAGCGTTCGCTCCGAAACGGGCGGCGGCCGCTTCCGCTTCTAAGGCGATGACGCGCTCTTCCATGCGGGCGAAGCCGCGCAGCGCTTCATCAGCGGAAAACGAAGTGAGTGCCGTGTCGATTTGCTTGAGCGCCTGAGCGGCGTTGACGCGAGCGGTGAGCTCAAGCTGCTTGGCGGCGAGCTCGTCATACCGTTCGCGCAGCTCTTGAAGACGGCGGGCCACCTCGGCGGTTTTCGTTTTGATCGCATCGTATTGTTGCTTATAGGCTTCCCGCTTTTTCTCGTGCAGCAGTTTGTCGCGCAGTGCCAGCTTGGCGACCGCTTCTTCGTTGCGTTCGAGCGCCAGTTTCGCTTGGCGGTTCCGCTTTTCCACCGTTGCTTCCGCTTGGGCGATCAGCGTCTCATAGCGCCGCTCAGCGACCCATTGCTGGGCGAGCGCTTGGCGCCCTCGTTCGAGCTGCTGCTCGAGTTCACGCAAATATTGTTTTGTCATGGCGATCGGGTCTTCCCATTGATCGATTTGTTCGTTCACTTCAGCGAGAACGATCGTCTTGATCCGGCGAAAAATGCCCATTCGTCTGCGCCTCCTTTTGTATCGTTTTTTCCCATTGGTCCAGCCAATCGACAGAAACGGACGGCGGTGCTGGAGCCCACGCTTCAGCGGCTGCCGGTTTTCGTCCTTGGCGTCGTCCGAACGTGTAGACGGCCACGAGTGCCAGTGCAATCAGTACCCATTTCGGCAACAAGGCGGCGACCCCTAAGGCGACAAGCGCCCAACCGATCCAGCGCTTCGGCCGCTTCATCGTGAGCCATACGGCGCCAACGCCGATAAGCAGCAAAGGGATGACCCACAGGAACAAGCTTGGAAGCATCCAGCTTGCGCGCGGCCCCATGTCCAATGCCTGACGGTGGTGCCAAACGCCACCATGCACGCCGTCAAACGGAACCCCGGGCCCTCCGTGCGCCATCGCTTCATGCGGCGTGAGCCCATGAAGCAAGCTGAGCCCAACGAGCGCCACAAGCACGAGCCAAACGACTGCTCGAGTTTTCCTCAATCTTCTCACCTCTTTTTTCGATGGTGGACGGGCTTACGGTTTGTATTGTAGAAGGGGAAGGAGAAAATTAGGTGAAAAGCGAATGTTTTTTTGAAGGAATTTTACACATATCATTCATTAGGGGGATCCGCGCAAGATGGACGGTGATTTTCGCATGACATTGTGGGGGAGGAAGGAAAGACGTGGTTCGGTCGTATGGCCTTGATGTGGGCGGCGCTTTGTTAGTGTTGTTGTTTTCCTTTTTGTTTCCAACGTTTAATGTCGGATATTATGCGTACGGCTCGTTTCTCGCATTTGCCATCGGCTCGTTGATCGTCGGCTTGGCGAGAATTCGATGGCATCCACAGGCGCGATTCGGCGGTACTCTGATCGGTTCGCTCCTCATCATCGCGATCTCTGTCCTCATCATCCGCCTGTTTCCGATCGAAATCCGCGATGCCGGCGACTTGGCCATGCCCTATGTCAATGCCGTTATGAATGCGTTGATTTATTTTCTGATGATGATCGCCTTCCACTTGTGGCATCGCCTAGTAGCGGGCAACGTTTTGTTTTGGAAAAAACGGTGAAGCGGCTCATGTGGCCGTCGTAAACAAAAGGCGCCCCAGTCTGCCTAGAGCGCCTTTTCCTTCAAAAGTCCGAGCGCCGTGTTCTAATGCCTAATAAAGTGAATACACGAACTCTAAGTTAATCGGTTTTCGATAATAAATATCTGACCCGGATGAGTAGCCGTATGTGAACCCTGCCTCTTTAAGAGCTGAAATGGAAAATGATCCTGTTATTATCAACTAAGTGAAGTTTAGTGGAATTCTGATCTTCCGTTCGAACCAAATTTACTTGTGATTGGGTACGCAAAGGATACGAAGGATGTTTTTGGTAATGCCAACTTTGTATGTGCGAGGTGAACTTCCCGTGAGGAAACGTTATGGTTTGTTGTCTATTCTTCTTTTATGCATATGCGGAGCAGTTATGTTCTTTCAAACATCCGAAAAAACAGATTTCAATCGGAAGAAAACAGAAGTCATTCGAGTAACAAGCAGGATAGAAAATTTTTCGAGCATTCATGAAATTCGAGACGAAAGGAAAATCAATAGAATAAAGGAAATCATGAAATTCGTAGAATGGTCAAAAGCAGCCAAAGTCGACGAAGATCAACCTGACTATCGTTTTTGGCTCGAACATCCAAAAGCGAAAGACCGGTTATTCAATTACAACATTTGGTTTAAGGAAAATCATACAATGATCTTCGATAAAAAAACAGGAAAATATGGGATTGTTCCTTCAAAGTATGAAATGGAATTGAAAAGTTTGCTCAAGGAGTAGGCAATGTTTCAAGGAGGTTGTTGAACGTCAACTCACGTTTGGCTCCGTAACCAAGCAAATACCTAGAAGGCTGGTGAAAAACCGCTGATTCGCTTCATCAATGGAAGAATGATTGAAAAGCAGGCCCGATACAACAAGGTTTTTCTAATTGAGAAATGACATTGGAAAGCTGTATACCTCGTTAAATCACCAGCCTCCTAGAAAAAACCGCCTCATTTTCGCCCGGAAGGTGGGAAAGGTGAGAAAGAACATGAAAAAACCGTTCTTCCTCATTGTCTCTTGTATCAAATCAAAATCATGAAAGAATGACCCCAAATGGGATCGATAGTAAAAAAACAAGGGGCTGACCCAAAAGGTCGCCTTCTTTCAAGATAGGCACAACATATAGTGCGACAGAAGCAGTCAGTACGTATATATAGAGACGAAAGAGGGCGTCCCGGTCCTTTTGGGACACCCTCTTGTTCAATGGCGGTTGCAAATTGGTGGCGATGTTGGATAGTCAAATAAACGAGATCATTCCTATCATCATGGCGACAACAAATAGAAGCAGCCTGCCGACGTTTTCCTACATCAATGAGAAATTGCCGCTTGAGATGACCGCTTTCAATCCGAAAATCGAATACGTCATCGGAAGCCAAGCGTTAAAGTGTTGGAACGAACACGGGATCAGTTCGAGCGGAAATGTTCCAATGCTTGTTGTCAATTGCAAAATCAGCACGACAATCTTCTACCCGATTCAAGAAGAAAGCCCGAGCGCCTTGCCGCCTGCCAATGGCAAGCGCGCCCTACATCTAAGCAGGCAGACGTACGATAAACTCCGTCCCTTGCCCGAGCTGGCTGTCGACATGGATCGTGCCGCCGTGAGCGTCGATGATCCACTTCGCGATGGACAGCCCCAGGCCGTGGCCGCCTTGTTGGCGCGAGCGCGCTTTGTCGACGCGGTAAAAGCGGTCGAAAATGCGGCCGATGTCTTCCGGTGGGATGCCGATGCCGGTGTCTTTGACGGAAAGGATGAACTGCTTCGGCTCGGTGCGGATCGACAATGTCACTTCTCCGCCTTCTGGGGTGTATTTGATCGCATTATCAAGCAAAATGTACAGCAGCTGCGTCAGTTTGTCCGGATCGGCCGTCACGACCGCTTGTTCCGGAGCGTGAAAGTGCATCGTGAGCTGTTTTTTCGCCGCCAGTTCCGCGACGAGCTGAAACGTGCGCTCGGCGTGCGGGCGAAAATCAAACGTCTGTTTCGCCAGTTCCAACGCGGCGTGTCTCGCATCCGCGCGGGCGAGCGTCAAGAGATCGTTCATCAGCTTTGTGATCCGCTTCAACTCCTCGCGAAGGCGGTCAAGCAGACGGCGGGCAAACTCGTTTTTCATCACGTCTTCTTCCATTGTGAGCGCCTCAACAGATGAAAAGACAACGCTCAGCGGTGTGCGCAATTCATGGGAGGCGTCGGCGACAAACTGGCGCTGCCGCTCGTACGCTTCTTCAATCGGCCCGAGCGCCCGCTTCGACATGAAGTAACTGAGCGCCACCCCGACAGCGAGAAAGAGAACGGCGAGGCCTGCGAGCACGATCAGCAGCCAATGGAACACCCCGAAAAACGAGGTCACATCCATCCCGATATACAAGATGCCGACGACATTGCCACGAATGACGAGCGGACGGGCGGCGGCGAGCACCCGCCAGTCACGGGCAGCGTCGCGGGCTAGGCCCGGCATATGCTCAGGCAATGATACGGTCAAATAAACTGGCGCACGTGCGTTCATATTTAGACGAGACAAGGCGTGCAAAAAGTACGGGCGCAGGCGCGGGTGGACTTCATCCCCGGCAAGCAGATCGCCGTTAGGGCCGATTACGTAAAAAAAGAGTTGATCTTCGCTGAGCAATACGAGACTTTCGTCATCGAATAAGTCAAAGTCGTTTTGCTTTAACAAAAACTGTTCCATCGTATTGGCCTCTTGTTCAGCGAGGCGAACGATGCGCCGCTCCTGATCCGATGTCGTGATCCAATAAAACAAAGCGGCGGCGATGATGATAAACAAAGCCAAGAACAAAGTAAAAATGCCGCTGTAAAGCGCCGTCAGCCGCCAATGGGTGCGGCGGAACAAGTCCGCGCTTCCTAAACGGCGCAGCCAGTTGCGCCATTCATTCCATTGATTGATCAATTTTATATCCCACCCCGCGCACCGTTTGGATGACATCGTCTTTCAGTTTTTTACGGAGCAATTTGATCGTCGCATCGATCGTTTTCATTGAGACGTCGGCGTCCCAGCCCCAGACGCGGTCCAATATCGTCTCACGCGGCACGACTTGCCCTTGGTTTTGCACGAGCAAATCCAGAAGCTGAAACTCGCGCGGAGTGAGGAAAATCTCTTCATTGCCGCGATGGAGCGTATGGCTTGTCCGGTTGAGGGTGAAGCCGTGAAACGACACTTTTTCCTCTTGAAGCGGGACGAACGTGCGCCGGGCGAGCGCTTTTAAGCGAGCGACAAGCTCATCGATTTCAAACGGTTTGACCAAGTAATCGTCCGCCCCGGATTCAAGCCCGGTGACGCGGTCTTGCACCGCGTCTTTCGCCGTCAACATCAAAATGGCGCCTCTGTAGCCGTTTTGCCGCAAGCGGCGGCAAATCTCCACCCCATCGCCGTTCGGCATCATCCAATCGAGCACGACGACATCGTAAAATTCCGCCATCGCGTAGTCGTACGCGTCTTCCCCTTCCTGCACCCAATCGATCTGATCAATCCCTTTTTTCTTCAACAAATGAACGATCAGCTCTCCTAGATGGAGATCATCTTCGGCCAGCAACACTTTCATGGACGTTCCTCCTGTTTTTCATCCTTGCTTTTATCATAGCAAATCTACGTGAAAAAAAGGTGAAAATGGAAAAGGCAAAGGAAAGCCGAGTCGCTGAGGATTTTTCACCGTTTTTTCACTTTGCTGGGGTATGATGATGGGCGAAGAGGAAAAGGAGGAGCATGACGATGAGGAAAATGAGAAATTTGCATCTTTGGATTTAATCGGAAACATCGTGGGAAAGAAGGAACGACATATGCTGTTCAACTATCGTAGAGAGAAAGCAGCCAATGGCCGGAACATGTCATCGAGTCTTTGTGTACGACCGATGGATGTAGGGGACACCGTTGTGTTTCATCCTCCTTTCCGATGCTTTGGCGGCCTTCGCTCGAAGTTATCCAATGTTTGGGTATGGATGACCATTCATGATAAAGGAGGAGATGACTGATGGACATGATGCCATTTGAACCAACCCCGACGCCGCAGCCGAAACGGCGCGGCCGCTTCATATCGTGGCTTGCCGCTTCTGTCGCGGGAGCGGTGATCGGCAGCGCCGCGACATGGTATGTGGCGCCGAAATGGTTGAACCAAGAAAGCGCCGCCCCCACGCAAGCGGCGCAAACGACTGAGCAAAAAACTGACACCTTGCCCTTGCAGCCGACGGCGAATACGAAAACGAACATGATCGCCGCCATCAACAAAGTCGCGGATGCCGTCGTCGGTGTCGTCAACATCCAGAAGCAAGTCGACTTTTTCTCCGATCAAGCGCAAGACGCCGAAGCGGGGACAGGCTCAGGCGTGATTTTCAAAAAAGAGGGCAATACAGCGTACATTGTGACGAACAACCATGTTATCGAAGGAGCGAATAAAGTCGAGGTGGCGCTCGCGAACGGCAAAAAAGTGAAAGCGGACATCATCGGTGCCGATGCGCTGACAGACCTCGCCGTCTTGAAAATTCGAGCCGAGGGCGTGACGAAAGTGGCGAGCTTCGGCGATTCAGCGAACGTGCAAATCGGCGAGCCGGTCGCGGCCATCGGTAACCCACTTGGCCTTGACTTGTCGCGGACGGTGACGGAAGGAATTGTCAGCGGCAAGCGGACGATGCCGGTGTCCACCTCAGCGGGCGACTGGGAGATTGACGTCATCCAGACGGATGCGGCGATCAACCCGGGCAACAGCGGCGGCGCGCTCATTAACAGCGCGGGACAAGTCATCGGCATCAACAGCATGAAAATCGCCGAAACAGGCGTCGAAGGACTCGGCTTTGCCATCCCGAGCGAAAACGTCAAACCGATCGTCGAACAGCTGATGAAAGACGGGAAAATCAAACGCCCATATCTTGGCGTCCAGCTCGTCGATGTCGCAGATTTGTCCGATGACGTCCGCACTGGTGAACTGAAACTGCCATCAAGCGTGACAACGGGCGCTGCCATCACCGCAGTTGAACCGTTCTCACCGGCGGCCGATGCGGGCTTAAAATCGAAAGACGTCATCACGGCGATCAATGGCCAGAAAATCGACAGCGTCAGCGCCTTGCGCAAATATTTGTACACGAAAACAGCGGTCGGCGATCGCATCAAACTGACGATTTATCGTGATGGGTTTGAGACAACCGTCTCTGTCACACTTAAGGCGAAAGAAAACAGCCAGTCGTAAGAAGAAACCGCCTCTTTTCCATCCGATCGGTGGGAAAGAGGCGGTTTTTTGTGGATCAAACAAAAGCTAGTCTGTGTCAGCACTACGGTTTCAGCGACTCAACGGTGCCTCAGCAGGCTCGTGGTTGAATCGTGGATAGGCTTTACAATGTCATTTCTCACCTAGAAGGCTGGTGATTTCGTGCAAAATACTGCTGATTCCATCTGTTTCTCAATTAGAGAAACCTAGCAGAATGAGTTTTCTTTTCTGAATGAAAATGTCGCCGATTCGTGTGTAACAGCGGTTTTTCACCGGCCCTCTAGGAGACTGGTGATTTACTCGCGGATACGGCTTTACAATACCATTTCTCAACTAGAAAAACCTTGTTTCACCGGTCCTGCTTTTCACTCATTCTCCCATTGATTAAGAGGATTAGGGAAAAACAGCAACCGCCCCTAGCCCACGGCGGATGACGTGAAACGAGAAGCCCGTGCCACAAGGGTTCTCCATTTGAGAAACAAGGCGGTGAAGCAACCCATCCCTTTCATCACCGCCCCTCTAGAAAAACCTTGTTGCATCGACCCTGCTTTTCATTCATTCTCCCATTGATGAAGAGAATCAGCATTTTTTCACCAACCTTTTAGGATAACGAGCAACGGCTGCATGTCCACGGGTAGATGCGCGTACAATGGGGGCATCCATGGCTGAAACCGTCACGCCGCTTGGAAGGGGGGGTGCTACCGAAGGGCCTTGTTGGCTCTAAACGCCTCCCTCCTTACGTTCTTCAAGTTTTGCACGTAGCGCCGTATTTCTATGTGTTCGCCGATGTGATTGAAAAGGAACAAGGCGTATTGTATGTGTTGACTCAATGTAGCCAAGCCGCAGGACGGATGTTCCGAAGATTCTCTCACCTCTATCCAAATGTATACAGAGAAGTGT
>NZ_LQYX01000092.1:0-8255 GCF_001587475.1 Geobacillus sp. B4113_201601 | reverse complement strand
TTTTTTTATTTCAAATAAAATTTTAATTGTAAAAATATAAAAACAAAGGGGGTATTTGTGTTTCTTGAAGAAATCTTTCATAACTTTCTTCGATTGCAGCTTAAACTGAACAGAATTTTAAGAGAACTGAAAGGAGTTCGTTGATCTTTTGTGGTGCTACTCACTTCCATTGCAGGGGATGATACAGCGCTTGATGGTATCTTGTTGGTGTATTCCCTTGCAACACTTGGGATAGCTGAGCGCTAGTGCTCAACGAGCAACAGAGGGTTATCAATACAAAGGGGGATGGCGTAATGTTAAAAAAAGCAAAATTCTTATCATTGGGGTTTTTGCTGGCTTTTGCAACAAGTGCTTACGCTTCTTCAGGCTCAATTTCGGGTTCTTTACCAGATGAAATGAATAACAAGGCAGCTGTTGAAAAAGAAATGTCTATTAAAGATCAGCTGAAAAGACAAGCTGAAAAGCAACCTAAAAGCGAAGAACTAAAAATTTCGAATAGAATCAAATTACACTCCACCGAAGAAATGAATGCTGAAACGTTAAAGAAAGAAGGCAAGGTTCTCTCTTCCCCCAATGAAATGCCGTCAATACAAGCTAGTGTTACAACAGCGTCTTATAACCATAATATCAATTGGAATGTTTGGGGATATGGAGATATTATCTTAGGGAATGGTCCGAGTTCCGGATCTTCATCGAGCGTCCCGTATGGCTACTACCGACATGGGGCCACTTATGATGATTATTACGGGAACTTCATAAGTGCAATGCCCAATAAAGGTGTGTATAGAGAATCTAAACGCTTTTGGGAAACGAATTATAAAGAAGTAGTGGGTTATTGGGTTCCTGATGCATCTTTAGACCAAAGAGAGAAGGTCATATCTTATTTACGTCAACAAATGGGGGAACCATATGATTGGAGCAGTTCTAAAACAAATTATGATGAGTGGTATTGTACAAAACTCCCTTATGTTGGTTATAAAATAAAGGCGAGCATTGATATTGATAGTAATGGTGGTTACTGGGTCACGCCGGATAATATAGCCGATGATGGACAGACGTATTTATTTATGAGAAGCGAAGGGTAAAATAAAGATAAATAGGACACAGCTGATGGCTGTGTCCTGAAATTTGATTAGGGAGGTATTTTTTATGAAAAGAACTTACATATTACTATTTTTCGTTTTTTTGTTGATAGCGATTTTGCTAGGAGGATATGTGTGGTTCAAATCAAAAGAGAGCTCGAGTGTTAAGGTTTCTTTTGATTCTGATAACCCAGATCTATTAATCAATACACCCAATAAAATCATTTTAATTTACGAGAATAATGGGATTTTGACTAAGGATGAGATTGACAATGAAAGGTTTATGCACACCTCTGTTTACGATAAACGTACGAAAAAATTGCTAGCTCCTACTTATTCGCCGGAACATCATTTTGCAGGGATAACAGAATTCTCCAACGGTCAAGTCAAATACAAAAAGGTCAAAGATTTTGGTCCTATGAATGTTGTTTCATATAATGGATATTTATTTATGGATTCATCTCTTTCTTTGATCAACTCGGAAGGAATCCCTATTACGAAGCTAGGGTTGTATGATTTAAGGACAAATAAATTCATCAAAGAATTTACAGTCAACGGAATTGTGCAATCAATGATTAAGGTTGGAAATAAAGTTTATTTTCCTGCGCTTTGTGAGAACAGTAAGTCAAATATTTATCGTTTTGATTTAGATACTTGGGAGTTGGATAAAGTTCTAAAAATGGATCAACCTCATGTGCCCAATCAAATACTTTTTTACAAAGATATGATGATTGGATTGTCAAATGAAGAAGCAGCTGGAGCCTCGTCTAATAAAAATAAACTGTATTATATAAAGAATGGGGAAATTTACAAGCAATTGAAATTAAAACAAGGGACGAAAGATATGGCTATTTTGGATAATAAAATCATTATCTTGTATCAGCCTTCTGGCCGGAAATCCTTTATCGAAGCTTTCAAAATTGAAGGAGGTCAAGAAGCGGAAAAAGTCAAATTGGCGGATAACCCCACTAATATAACGGCTTGGAATCAAAATTTAGTCGTGATTGATCAATCCAAAAAAATTTATATATATAATACCGAGTTTCAAAAAACCAACGAACTAGAATTAAGTATTGATTCTAAGGTGTTAAACATAACAAAAGCGAATTGATAACTGCTGAGCGAGCATGGTCCAAAAAATAGAGGGGGATGCCGTTCCAAAAGTTATGTCCTTCTGTTTTCACCCATCCATCCCCCTGCAACTTGAAAACACGATTAAATTATGAAGAGAAACTTTGCGGGTGCAAGCCAAACGTGCGTTGAATGTAAGCAGCTGTTTCCTTACGGAGGAAGGGAACATCGTTCTGACAGAAAGGAACTCTTTTTGCTTTCATCGGATATGACCATCCCGAGTTCGACGGTCATTAGGCAAACAAAACCCCTTTCGCTTGGTTGCGAATCTAAACTTCTTGGACGTTCGCCCGGCGTTGTGCTTCCTAAGCGGGATCCTTCGCCCAGTGCTTCTGGGTTGGGGATTTTTTCTCCCCTTGCGGCGCAGCGACACGAGCGGCGTGATGCCTTGGACGAAGAGCGCTTTCAAATCCTCCGTGGTCCCCTACGCTTTGCCTGCGGACAAGGTCCGTGATCGACGGGGGGCGAAACCGAATGGAAGCCAGCTGCTCCCAACTCGTCTCCCGTTTCACCGCTCCGGTGGCAAGGCTGGTCCGTCGGGACAAAATCGTGCGACTGGACATCGATGACGTCGTGCACTAGCTCCCGCCTGAAAATTGATTCAAGACTGCCGAAATCATACATTATTTTTCAAGTCATTTTTTTGTAATATATAGCTAACATATTAATGCTATTAAAGCATAAAATACCACTAAATTCGCAATATCTTCAGTATACGGAATTATTTCTTTTGGATAAAAGAGTGGAACGTGATAATCAATCAAGCCATGAATAAAAATAGACACATATAGACTACCTGTTCGAAGGTAAACAAGCACAAAAAATATACCGAGCATAAAAGTTCGAAGCAAATAATCCCATCCCATTCCAAACTCTGACCATTTAGGCAAGTGATACATCCCAAAACAAACCTGTGATATTATTAAGGAAATGAAAATGCTCTGCTCTTTTTTGAATGGAAATTTACTTGAAAAAAGTGCATAAAGTTGAGTGAACATAACCCCCCGCATCAAAAGTTCCTCAGGCAATCCCACGCCCAAAATATACGCAAAATGATTTCCAAGCCATTCTACAGACATGATATCATCATGGGTAAATACCCAAACAACTCTATTCGTCAAAAAATAAACAACAGCAAATTGCGTGAACTGGATCAAAACCCAAATAAAGAGAAATATTGCAATACCATTTATAAAGTTCAATGCGTTGAATAGTCCTAGACTTCTAATATTTAACTTGCCAAACAACTTTATACTTATTAAAAGTATAATAAAGTGAACAATACCGATCACTAGAATTGGTTGAACAACATAAAAAGTTTTGTTTTCCAAGTATTGGGTTATTTGAGAAACTTCTTCCTTATACATGACAAGTGCTATTGTGATAAAAAAATCGACTATAGCGATAGCAAGTAAGCCAATAAAGGAAGATGCCTCTAACGGTTTACAGATCGGAAGCCTCCAAATAGCCAATACCATTAAAATTATCTGTAATAATAATAAAGCATCAATGATCATGTCTGTGCGGTATACAGTAATAAATTTAAAAATATTAGAGCCAATAAAGAAAAAGGAACAACAAACGCCTACTAAACTATAAAAAACTAGATTCCTTCGATGAGGGAAAGCCCCCTTTTTTTCCATTTCCAAAAGAACATTTAATGTTATTAGTAAAATCACAAATGTGAATTCATCTTTGAGTACGAGCGTTTTTCGGTTCTCTAAGAACAATTCTACTAAACTGTATGCAATACGTGTAAAGCAAAATGAACATACTAAGACTATGAACAAAAAACTAATAAAAAAAATAGCGAAACTTTTTATATCTATTTTTCTTGGATAATGAATCATTGCTAAACACCTTCTCTATTTCGTACCAGGCTGTTTTTGGTGCGACTATATAGATGCACCTTGAAAAGTTCACTTCTCGATTACGCTGCACACCCTAGGCGTTGCAGCACTTCCCCGGGGCGTTCATGAATGTATATAGATGCAATTTAAAGCTTTAACATTTATAGCTTTTACCGGTCATTGGATCGACTGTCGGGTGACCGAACAACGCCGCTTCCAGACCCCTGTATGGGTCTGTGAAGCGGGTCGTTGTTCGGTCTTCCGTCACGCTAAGGCGTGACGAAGGCAAGCTACAGGCTTGCCTTCGACAGTCAAAAATAGACAAGCCGCTTTTCCGTTAAGGATATGTTAAACGCTTTCGTTGCATCTATATAGTCCACAAATCGGGCAATGGCTTGGGCGATATCGTTTCGATCTTTGTGAAACACATTGGCGATGACGGTGTCTTTCAGCCATTTCCACAAGCGTTCGATCGGATTCCGCTGCGGAGAATACGGAGGAAGGGAAATGAAGTGAACCCACGGTCCTTCTTCCTGCAAAGTTGCAATAAAAAATTTCCGATTTTTCGTTGCGGGTTTCATCTAAGTACAAGCCGATATGAGAGTAATCAGCGGGATGTAAAACAAAATTTCAACTTAGTATATAGTTAATTGTTAATATTGCTTCAATCCTCAAGTTGATTTCATTTCAAGTCGTTGATGCTAACTATTTTATCATTTTATATAAACAATTTCCATACGATGTGTTGTATATACAATCGTTTCGTGTCACCATGTATGAAAATCGTTGATTTACTGTTTTTTCTTTAGAGAAGGAAGTATGGCATGTTTTCAAACGGTCAAGTACAACTTTTGGTGAAGAGCCGAGAAAATGAGGATTTATAAATTTTGTGGAGGGAAGTAAAATTTCAGCAGTTATTTCATCGGGGGAAAACCTTTCCGCAAAGAAGGAAACGGTCTCCATTTCATCGAATATTCCAACCATCATGACTGGAAGGGGATGCAACATGGGTCCAAGTGCACCGTTATGGATGACAATGTTGTACTACGTCGTATGCATCGCAACGCTGCTCGTCGGTGTGGTGATGCTAGTGAAAGAGACGGTTCGCCGCTTGTCTTCGCTCGCTGGGTCGCTATTTCGCCCTGTTCACACGATCGCCAGTTTGAATAGGAATAGGAAGACATTCAACGGGAACTAAATTGGGGTTTGTTCTAAGCATTGGGACATCAGATGTAAAGAGGGCTCATCGTGTTGCAGAAAGGGTTCAATCTGGACAGGTTTTTACCATAATTATAGGGCAGGTCGAGGTATTCAAATGCTTTTGGGCAGATATAAACGAAGTGGGTTCGGAAGAGAAAAAGGACTAGAAGCATTGAGAAATTATACACAGTTAAAAAATATAGCTTTGAAATACTCTGACTAGGTTTACTCGTTACTATATACGTTGCAATTTTGTTTTACATGGCATTGTTCTCCCTTCTTGTCACGGTGCCAACTTGTCAGGTGATAAGATGGAACACGAAGATCGGAAACTCTTTATGACAAACTAATATAATTTTGTATTTGTGGTGATGATAACGTCTTCATTATTTAACGTGGCATTTGGATGAATTGAAAAGAGGGTGTTCTCGAATTCGAGCGATTTAGGAAAGTTTCTATAACGCTAAATAAGCCAATTATCCAATCGATTGACGACCAAAAAAAGTGACACGAACCGAGCAGAGCTCATAGGCATATGCCCATCACGAGTCACAACGAGGTTCGTGTCTCATGTGTACAATGACGAGATCTCACGAGGAGATCTCAGTTGACCATTGAGATGAGTCAGTCGCTCCCCTACAGTTTCAATGGGGCAACGACTCCCGGAAGCGGCTGCATAACCATAATTTGATTTTTCCGATGCTCCAGCCGGTTTCTGTTGTTTGCAGTGAATGAACACGCCAATACATGGGTGGATGAGACATAAACTGAAATTCCAAAAATCTAAAAAACCAAGAATCCCTTTCTAAAGAAGAGATTTTTTTGTTCTTTTGATTCACTTCCTGCTCCTTTTCAAACGTAACACGGTATCCCGCAGACTTTTCCAATGCTCGATCTTGATATTCACACAGGATCGCTAAGCTGTTAGCC
The DNA here is from genome assembly GCF_001587475.1 of Geobacillus sp. B4113_201601. NCBI lineage: Bacteria > Bacillati > Bacillota > Bacilli > Caryophanales > Anoxybacillaceae > Geobacillus > Geobacillus sp. B4113_201601. The sequence goes on along the minus strand of NZ_LQYX01000092.1, from coordinate 2,062 downwards.
ATTTGAGCATTTCCACCGTCCAGCAGGGTTGCTCCTAAATGATCTGCCCGTACTTCCATCCACTGTGTGAATAGAGACTGGAAAGCTGGAAACAGAAAAAGCAAGAGCCAAAGACCGAGAAATGCAAAGGTTTTTCCGTTTTCATCATTTTGAACATATTTATTAAAAAAGAAAACGCTAGCTAAAATCAACCCGATCAACAAAAACCGCAATAGCTGTCCAATCAAGACATCTCGCTTTTTCACATGAATGGCCTCGTGAGCCAAAATGCCTTTAATGGCTTCATGAGGAAGTTTCAGTGTTTCGGAAGTCAGGGCTACCAATGATCGGCCGATATTCGCGCCTATCGCAAAACCGTTATATTCGGTTGATTCCGTGACATAAATTTCGACATGGGAAAGGCCGGCGCGTGAAAAAACGTTCTCGATGATAGGCAGCAAATCGGGATCATCGATTTTTTTCATATCTAAAGCGATTTTTATTACACGATCAGAAATCGAAAGGTTGAATATCCAAAATACGATTGTAATAGCGGTTGTTATAATCGGACCGATCCTCAGCAAAGCAAGCAGTGTGATGAGAACGGCATAAATTCCCACCCCTTTTACCGCAGATGCAAAATACCATTTTCCTAAAAGACGCTTCCAATTTTTTTGATGATAGAAAGGCTTTACTTCAACTTCTTCCATTTTTTTTATTTCTCCTTGATGGAGAAATGCCATTGATTCCGATGGATCCGGAGTGAGATAGACTTTTTCACCGGAAAAAGATAGCTTCCACGTTTTCCCCATGCTGGTCGTATAGTCCACGTTAGGAGAGAACAAAGAAAAAAGCTCGAATAGTTGCAGCACATCCGGCCTTGTTTGAACGCTAACTTCTGAAAGTTCTTTCAGTGGATACTTTTTCGTTTCAAACAAAGATACAGCATAGAGCACTTCTTCTTGTTCTTGGTAAAAAAGACGGAGAGAGCGAAACACCCCCACCCTTTTTGTCAGCCCAACGACAAGAGAGATGAAGCTGTATAAAAGAATCAATGCAATTGGAGAATCCGGCCCGAAAAGGAAATAAAGAACAGCAATGAGGATAAAAAAACCTGAAAATAAGAAATCCACGAAAAGACGTTCTTTCTTTTTAGACAAGGTGATTTCTCTCGCGCCCTGTTCTTTTAGTTCATCGCTGATCTTTTTCCATTGAGTTTTGCTTCGTGCTGGTACCGGAGAGCTAAAAAAGCTAAATACAAATATAAAAAAGATGGTCATCGTTTTTACAAAGTCTTGTTTTAAGAACACATAGACGATCCATCCGCTTCCGAATATAGCTGTCAGGATATGGACATATAAATAAGGGATCCATTTTTTTAAAAAGTAGGCTAAGAAACTGAGAAAAAAGCCAGCCGCAGCAGTCCAAAGCGATATCGTCATATCTGGCATCTGTTGTTCCCCCTGTCTAGTTGAGAATGTGCAAGTAGTGCTTTATTTTTGAAGAAATTCGTTACCGTCGATTTGTACTTCTTCTACAATATGAGAAGGGATTAATCATATTTATTGTGTCGAGAAGGCCGGTGAAAAATCGCTGATTCCCTTCAATAATGGGAGAACGTGTGAAAAGTAGAATCGATGCAACAAAGTTTTTCTAGTTGAGAAATGGCATTGTCAAGCCGTATCTACTAGTCAATCACCAGCCTCCTAGATTTTCATCACAAAATGAGCTTGGCTTTCAGACTAAAAAACGAAATTTCCTTTATGATTACAACCATAAAGGAAATTGCATGTAATTTCAGTTTATCAAAGACTTGATTTCTTTACAAGATTTTCTGGTTCGTGAAGAATGAAAAAGTAAGAGAAATCGAATCTGACGACGATGAAAAATTTTGACCAGTTCGCTTGGAGGGCGGTGAAAAAACTGCTGATTTTCTTCATCAATGGAAGAACACGCGAAAGCAGGAATGGTGCAACAAATTTTTTCTAATTGAGAAATTATGTTAGAAAATTTGCTCATCTACAACCAAAATAAACTCCTGCCAACATCAAAACAAAGTTGTGCCAAAGGACCGGGAAAGGTG
>NZ_LQYX01000091.1:0-24252 GCF_001587475.1 Geobacillus sp. B4113_201601 | reverse complement strand
AAGGCCGCCTTTCAACCAAAGACCATGCGGTCTTCGGTGTTATCCGGTATTAGCTCCGGTTTCCCGAAGTTATCCCAGTCTTGCGGGCAGGTTGCCCACGTGTTACTCACCCGTCCGCCGCTGACCCAATAAGAGCAAGCTCCGATTCGGTCCGCTCGACTTGCATGTATTAGGCACGCCGCCAGCGTTCGTCCTGAGCCAGGATCAAACTCTCCAAAAGAAAGTGGATTGGCTTTGCAAGCTTCGGCACCGACACCAAACGTGTCAAGCGGCCTCCGCTTTTCGTATGGTCTAGCTTCGGCCGCTATCGGCTCGCGACGCTTCGGCCCTGCTGCGGCGGCGATAGCCTCCTCGCAGGCCCTCCAGCGCGTTTCGCCGATAGGCAAGCGGCCTCAGCCTTTCGTTGCGCTTCGTTTCGTTCAGTTTTCAAGGAACAAGCAACTGCTCTTGCAACTTAACGACAACTATCATTATAAATAAATCTTTCAAAATGTCAAGCGGTTGTTTCCATTGCTTTGTGCCGCGTTCATTTCATCACGGCAATATATTATTATAATCGTCATTCTTTGTTTGTCAACAACTTTTTTGATTGTTCCATCTCCGTCGTTTACCTTTTGACATTGCACTATCGCCAAACAGCGATTTTGATTATAGTACGTTCGCCCCTTCATGTCAACTGGAATTTCCGACCGCCGCATCGCAAACCGATTCCCCTCTGTCATGATCGTTCTTATATAATGTATTGTAAGATGAAAAACAAGCCATCAAAAAGGAGGACTCGTTACAATGAATCACCCATTTTCTGTTTTGCTTGACGGATACCGCCGCCTTTGGCCGAATCGTTCGCTCACACCGGAGTCGCTTGATGAACAGAAAAGCAAAACCCTTTTATATAAAACGATCCGGCAGGAGCTGCTCGACGAATGGACGCATCCGCGTTTGCGGCAGACCCCTGAAGTGAAATTTTATTACGCGGTTAAGCGAGTGACTGCGTCGAACTTGCCCGATGACATAAAAATCGCGCTCATTCAAACGTATTTGACGGCAATGGAACAATTGCGCCCCAGTCATACATAATTCACGAACATACGGCTCACACTATTGAACGGAATCCAGTGACACCAAGGAGGAAAGCAGTTATGGCGTTAATTCCGTATGACCCGTTTCGCCATTTGGAATTGATTCGCCGTGATATGAACCGCTTTTTCACGAGTGATTTTCCATCGCTGTTTGCCCATATGGACGAGCAACACTTTATGCCGCGCATCGACATGCATGAAACAGCCAACGAATACGTTGTTTCGTGCGACTTGCCGGGTCTCGAGCGAAAAGAAGATGTACACATTGACGTGCAGAACAACATGTTGACCATCAGCGGCACGATTCAGCGCCATCATGATGTCAAAGAGGAACAAATGCACCGGCGCGAACGCTTCTTCGGCCGCTTCCAACGTTCGATCACCCTGCCGGCTGATGCGGCGACAGAAAACATTCGCGCGACGTACAAAAACGGCGTGCTCGATATTCACATCCCGAAAACAACAACAGGAACGAAAAAACGCGTTGATATCGAATTCCACTAACATGGAAGGGAGCGGTTGATCAACCGCTCCCCTTTTCACGTCCCTCGCTGCTGGCGCGGATAACGAGCTCTGTTGGCACGACAACTTTCTTGCAGATGATTCGGTTGGTCGTCAACCGTTCAACGAGCATCTCTACCGCTGTTTCACCCATAAATTCTGTGTATACTTTCACCGTTGAAAGCGGCGGGTGAAGAAAGGCGGCGGTCGGAAGATCATTGAACCCCACAACGGCCACTTCTTCCGGAACGGCGATGCCCGCTTCGTGCAACGCGCGTAAAGCGCCGATGGCCATCGAATCGCTGGCGATAAAAAACGCTGTCGGCAAGTCCCCTTGGGCAATCGCCTCTTTCATCAGCCGATAGCCATCCTCGGCCGTAAAGGAGCCAATCCATACATGGCGCGAATCGTGTATCCCCTTGACATACAAATATTCGTAAAACGCTGTTTCCCGCTCATCACGAATTGGCGTTTCCCCGTCGACATATTCACGGCCGCCGATATACCCGATTTTCGTGTGCCCAAGCTGAAGCAAGTAGTCGAGCACCGCAATCGTCGCCTGGCGCAAATCGATCACGACCGAGTCAAACCGCCGTTCATCCGGCGAGCAGTCGACAAAGACGATTTGCTTCGCCCCTTCGGCAAAGGCGCTCACTTCGTTCGGACCGAATTTCCCGACGGCAATGATGCCATCAAGCGATTTCATCCGTTCAATCGGATAAGCGCCGTTCTGTTTAAACAATTTGACGAGTTCGAGGCCGCGGTCAAAACATTCTTTTTCCACACCGAGGCGGATTGCCATATAATACGGGTCGTCGATTTCTTGATGCTCCGAATACCAGTGAATGAGCCCGAAGCGAAATGATTCACGCGCCTGTTGGCTCCGTTCCCGCAATGTTTTGTAGTTCAGCTCTTGGGCGACTTCAAAAATGCGCTTTCTCGTCTCGTCGGAGACGGATAGCGTTGTGTCGTAGTTGAGCACGCGCGACACGGTTGCGACAGAGACGCCGACCTTTTCGGCAATTTCTTTTAATGTGGCCATAGTCTGTGTGACTCCTTTCTTCCTGTTTCATATGAAACACGTTTTTTCGCCTTGTTTATGCAAAAGACGACATCTTCTCCATCGCATGGCTAAGAAAGCGGCGAAACGCACCCCTTCCCCGCTTGTCCCGCTTAAATACGCCGGCGTGCTCCAATACGGTCACAAACCGTTGTCCGATTTCGTAGCGCAAAATATCATGGACATTTTCCTTCGTGATGTCCGGGTAGGCCGAGCGAATGGTTTCGCACCAATGCCAATGTTTACGCATTGTCTCGTCCCAGTCTTCTTTTTTCGTCCGATGGACAAGGTAGTCGGCCAACGTCTCAAGCTCCACGGCAAGCCGCCCCGGCAGCACCGCCAGACCCATCACTTCGATCAAGCCGATATTTTCTTTTTTGATATGATGCAGTTCCTGATGCGGATGGAAAATGCCATACGGATGCTCTGTCGATGTTCGGTTGTTGCGCAAAACGATGTCCAATTCAAACAAATCGCCGCGCCTCCGGGCGATCGCGGTGATCGTATTGTGCGGGACATCGCCGCTAGAAGCGATAATCTCGACACTTGGATCGCTGTACGCCCGCCACGCCTCATACAGACGCACCGCTGCCTCCAGCACGTCCTCTTTCGCCCCGGTTAAGCGGATCACCGACATCGGCCAGCGGACAATCCCCGCCGTCAGTGATGGAAACGAAGGGAGATCTATGTATTCCTCGATCTCTGCCTTTTCCATCGCAAACCGATAGCGCCCGCCTTGAAAATGATCGTGTGTTAAAATCGAGCCGCCGACAATCGGCAAGTCAGCGTTTGAGCCGATAAAATAATGGGGAAATTGTTCGACAAAATCAAGCAAACGCTCGAGCGTCTTCCGCTCCATTTTCATCGGCACATGCTCGGCGTGGAAGACGATGCAATGTTCATTATAATACACGTAGGGAGAATATTGGAAATACCATTGTTCATCCAATAACGTGATCGGGATGACTCGATGATTGGAACGAGCTGGGTGGCTCCACGTTCCTTCATACCCTTCATTTTCTTTGCACAGCACGCATTTCGGGTACGAGGATGACGGCGCTTCTTTCATTTTGGCGATTTCCTTCGGGTCTTTTTCCGGTTTCGCCACATTAATAGTGATATCCAATTCGCCGTAGATGGTCGGCACTTTCCACTGCTGGTTTTGAGCGATGCGCGCCGTTTGAATGTAATTCGACGATTGGCTCAGCGCATAAAACCAGTCCGTCGCCTCCTGCGGGTCGCGGCGGTATCGCTCGTAAAAGGCGCGGATCACCTCCGACGGCCGGGGCATGACGCAATCCATCAGTTTTGCGTCCCATTTATCGCGCTCGGTCGTTGTGTTCGTTTCCAACAGCCCTTGTTCATGCGCCCAATCGATCATGGCGTTCAACACTGGAGCCGGCGAGGCCAAGGGAGTATCCTTGACCTCGACAGGCTGCCATTCCGTGAGTCGGAGCGCTGCCAGGAGGCGGTTGCGCGCGTACACCGCATCTTCCGGCGCTAACAGACCTCGCTGCTTGGCATAATGAATCAGTTGTTCAATCGCCGCAAAAATCGTTTCCATTGTCACACACCTCGATAGCCGTTCGGCCGCGCTTTGTGCCATTCCCACGCCGAGGCGACAATATCGGTAATGGATGGGAATTGGGGCTCCCAGCCAAGCTCGCGCTTTGCTTTTTCCGATGACGCGACAAGTCTCGCGGGGTCGCCCGGACGCCGCGCCACAACGCGGGAGGGAATGGGATGACCGGTCACTTGCCGCGCCGCTTCAATCACTTCTTTGACGCTGAAGCCGTTGCCGTTGCCTAAATTGTACACGTCGCTGGCCGCTCCGCTCCGCAGTTTATGAAGCGCCAAAACGTGGGCATCGACGAGATCGAGCACATGAATGTAGTCACGGATGCATGTGCCGTCGGGCGTATCGTAGTCATCACCGTAAATGGAAATGTCCTCGCGCTGGCCGAGCGGCACTTTCAAAATCAACGGAATCAAATGCGTCTCCGGATCATGGTCCTCGCCGATTGCCGTGCCGTACGCTCCGGCAACGTTAAAATACCGAAGCGAAATCGAACGAATGCCGTAGGCGCGATCCGCCCATTTCATCATCTTTTCCATCGCCAACTTCGTTTCTCCGTATGCATTCGTCGGTTCCGTCGGATCGGTTTCAACGATCGGGACTTGTTTCGGCTCTCCATACACCGCGGCGGTTGAGGAAAAAACGATTTGGTTGACGCCGCATTCCTTCATCACTTCAAGCAGCACTTGTGTGCCATACACATTGTTGTCGTAATATTTCAGCGGCTCTTCCATGCTTTCACCGACCAATGAGTTCGCCGCAAAATGAATGACCGCCTCAATGTCGTGCCGGCGAAACACGCCGCGCAAAAAGTCGCGGTCGCGAATATCGCCTTGGCAAAACACCGCATCAGGGTGAACCGCTTCTTTGTGCCCCGTCTGCAAGTTATCGACAACGACGACCTCTTCCCCTTTTTCGAGCAGGCGGTATACCGCATGGCTGCCGATATACCCTGCCCCTCCGCAAACCAAAATCATCGGTACATCTCCTCCAGTTCCGTGAGTTCTTTCGCCCCGTCACCAACATCAACGACATAAAAGCTTGCTTCGTACCCGATTTTTTCGGCATGCGCGCTTCCGACCCGTTCAATGAAGTCTTGAACATAGGCTTTTTTTACAATGTTCACCGTGCAGCCGCCGAACCCGGCTCCGGTCATGCGCGCCCCGACCGTTCCTTCGTGCGCCCATGCCGCTTCGACAAGCGTATCGAGTTCGATGCCCGTCACTTCATAGTCATCGCGCAGCGACAAATGCGACTGCTTCATCAGCTCACCAAAACGACCGAGGTCTCCCCGCTCAAGCGCCGCGGCCGCCGCAAGCGTCCGCTCGTTTTCCGTCACTGCATGGCGGGCCCGTTTTTGTTCGAGCGGGGAAAGAAGGTGAGCGTATTGATCGAGCTCTGCGCTCGTCAGCTCGCCGAGCGAGGCGATGTTGCGCACGTTTTGCAACTTGGCAAGCGCCGCTTCGCACGTCGCCCGCCGCTCGTTGTACGCCGAGTCCGCCAGGCCGCGCTTTTTGTTCGTATTGGCGATGACGAGCGAACAATCGTCAAGCACCAATGGCAAATAGCGGTACTCAAGCGTCTGGCAGTTTAGTAGGATGGCGCAGTTTTGTTTCCCCATGCCGACGGCAAACTGATCCATAATGCCGCAATGGACGCCAACGTATTTATTTTCTACCTTTTGGCTCATTTTCACAAGCTCCAACTGGTCAAGCCCGCGCCCGAACAATTCGTTGAGCATCACCGCAGTCACGAGTTCAATCGACGCCGATGACGACAGTCCGGCGCCGTTCGGGATCGTACCGTTATACAAAATATCCAATCCGGTCTCCAGCGGGCCAAGCGCCTGGAACGCAGCCAAAACCCCTTTCGGGTAGTTCGCCCAGCCGTGCTCGCTCCGGTATGACAAGTCATCATACGGAACGGTAATGACGCCGGTTCCCGGAAAGTTTATTGAGTACATCCGCACAAGCGGCTCTTTCGTTGGCCGCACAAGCGCATACGTGCCCATCGCAAGGGCGCACGGCAACACATGCCCGCCGTTATAATCGGTATGCTCGCCAATTAAATTGACGCGGCCGGGGGCGAAAAACACACGGATGTCTTCGCCTAGTCCGCCGAAACGTTCAATAAATTGCTGTTTTAACATGGAGATCATGAGAGGGCCTCCTTAGACTTTTTCTTTAGTAAATATTTTAGTTAATATTTTATTAAAGATCAATAAAAATGAACCCTATTTTTTTAGACACAACAAATCCCCCCTGTTCGTTTCCCAAAATGAACAGGGGGATAGTATTCACTACTTTGTCTAGTATAAGACCGTACCAATCAAATAGCTAACTTATCAAGGAGACTCTGTGTCCAAAATTAATAGGTTAATCTATGGTCATTTTGAGTTTTTATATGTTGTATTTCTAATAGTTTTATAAGGATAGCTGATATCAATCCAGTAACTCCAAAAATTAACCATCCTCCCCACCTGAGTTCAAAGTGAGAGAGCCAAACCCCCAAATAATTTCCTATTGCTCCTCCTAGTGCCCACGAAAAATCAAAGAAGCCAAAGTATGAACCAGGAGATTTTCCGTTACTGTAATCTGCTATAGCCATATCCGATGCAGGAAGAATGAAAGTCTCTCCGATTGTAAATATAAGAATGCAAACCATTAACCATACTATCGAAGGGACAGCCGGCAAAAGACAAAAGGCAATGCTCATTAAGAGCAACCCTTTTCTAATCATAGAGAGTGGTGCTTGCATCATAAATTTCTTTCTTAATGCGAACATAGCCAAAATTCCTGTTACTCCATTCACAGTGAATATGTAGCTAACCCATTGCTCACTTTTACTAATATCAAAAGCATATATCGGAATAGAAACGGTTAGTTGAGAGAACATCATCCAGAATAGAACCATCACTAATGTAAAGAGGATAAATTGTTTGTGTTTAAGGACCTCTTGTATGTTCTGTAGAATATTTTTAGATTTTGTACTTGACGGGTATCTGCTGCGCAATGAAAAAATCATTAAGGCTATTATGATAAATAAAGATCCTGCCAAACAGAATGGGAAAGAGGGATTCCACAAAATTAGAACTCCTCCAATTAACGGACCTAAAATCGCTCCTGCATTCAAAAACTGATTTAAGTATGTAAATGTTCTTTTTCTTAATTCTTCTGGTTGTGATGAAAAAATGGAAAGAACTGAAGGGTCATATAAAGCTCCACCTAACCCTATGAAGGCAGAACTTATGGTCAGTAGCCCAAATCCACTAAACATGGCAAAACCTAGATAACCACATCCCCTTAACACAATGCCTAGTATTAATGTCAGCATATGACTGGTTCGATCACCGATCACGCCAGCTATAAAAGGGAATACTCGACTCATCACTAGACTTACAGTAAGAACCGTTCCGACTTGCCAGGCGTTAAAATGTAAATCCTTTGAGAGATATACAGCCAAAAAAGGAACAATCATGAAACTCCCAGTGTTCATTAAAAAGGCAGATATTAATAATAGGCGAACTGAAAAACTTAAAGGTTTGTTATGTTCCATATTTCATCTACCTTTGTAATTTGTTTTTCTTTGACTTTGCTAATAAATCGTTCTCGATGAATTACGGCTCTCTCATGTGGTCCTGTAAGGATAATATCTTTTCCATCATGTCCGGTTACTGTAAATTAGCACATTATTTCAGAATCCCTCTTTCAAATTATTTCAGGCGGATTCGGAAATAATGTGCAAAATTTTTGCGGATTGTTCCGGATTTTGCACATTCTTTCGGAACATTTGCACGCCCTTTCAGATGAAGATTTCCAGCGCGCCTAGTGGACCGATGGAAATCTGAATAGTTAATGATTTGGTTATCATACCCTCCATTTAAAGCTTTTAATATCTGCAAAGGATTTAAGAGATGCAGAACCCTAGGCGCGTTAAAGGTAACCGCAGACAGATCATTATTCGCCGCCAACACCTAGGTTATTGCTCCTCCTAAAGAATGTCCCGTTACGGTGATACGATTATTTCCAGCTTTCATTAATACTTGATTATAAAATGATTGGCAAGTTGACTTAAGATCAGATATTCTTTATCCGTTGGCATTTAAATTCTCCTTTCTAATGTAATTCTATAAAATTCATATTTTTTTAATCATTAATTTTTTTAAGATATTTCGTTACATCTTATTTTTGGATTTTTTTGATAAAATTTAAGAAATGACAATACAACCAAGCCATCAGCTACTTGGGACGTACGGGATGGAACTCTTTTACAAATACTGCGTATTTTTGTTCTGTTTTGGTGTCAGGAAGATATGGTATCATGTCAAGAAAATAGACACAGGAAAAGTGGTACTTACAGTCGAGATAATTGAGAATGAGAAGCTGAAAAATTCATTTCTTCACGCATGATTAGCTCTAATTTTTCCTTTACAAACTGACGAATCGCACTTTCCAGCTGATTAGCCCAGTCTACATTCAGTATACTTTTAGACGGTAGGGTATCTCTGGAATGTGTTATAGCCAAATCAGAGAAGACCCTACCTTTTTCTTTTGGGCTAGCAAAATGCTTTACACAAAATTTTATACATCATCCAGTGATTTGAGTAAAATGTCTACGCTTTCATAATATCAAATTTAAAAAATTCTGTCTAGTTGTTTAAAGCAACTTTTTCTAAACTTGTTTGTTATTTCAATTGATAGACATAGTTGGACTACTTGAAACAAAATCATCCCCTAACCCGTATAATTCATTAAAATCCATATATCCTAAAACTAGAAAAAACATGGAGGCCCTTCAAAAATGGAAGCAAAACTACAGTTGCAAGAGGAATTGAAGCGGATCAACCAGTGGGAACACTCCCAAAAAGATCTCTGGTTTTGGGAAAAGCTCGGCCGCTTGCCGTTTCAAGTGTTGGACAAGCTGACGCCAAAAATGGTTCATCGAAAGCTCGGGCAATGGCTCGACGAATTAGGAAGCTATATTCAAAACGGTGGAAAATACTTAGTGAAGAAAGAGAACATATTGGAACGCCTTGGTGTCACGTCGCTTGAGGAAGTGCCGCACTTGCCGCTTGAGACGATGGATCGCGTCTGTGATGAATTGATCGAGGCGCGTGTGACGTTCGCCCAGTTGCAAGGAGCGGCGACCGGAATCGGCGGAGCGCTGACGCTGGCGGTGGACATCCCCACCCTGCTCGGGTTGGCGCTGAAAACGCTGCAAGAAATCGCCATCATCTATGGATACGACCCAAACGAAAAACAAGAGCGCGTGTTTGTCGTGAAATGCCTGCAGTTTGCCGCAGCGGACATCGTCGGGAAAAAAGCGATTTTAGAGGAGCTGACTTCATTTACCGGCCAGCGTGAGCGGGTATTTTCCGAGCTGCAAGGCTGGCGGGAAGTGATGATGACGTTCCGCGACCAATACGGGTGGAAAAAGCTGTTTCAAGCCGTGCCGATCATCGGCGTCCTTTTCGGTTCGCTGTTTAACAAATCGTTTATGGAAGATATCGCCGAAACCGGGAAGATGCTCTATCGGAAGCGGCGCATGATCGAGAAGCTCAAACAATGGGAACCCGATGTCTAGACGACACCGGGTTCGATTGGTTTCGGGATGATCAATAGAAAGCCCGTGATTGAAAGAGCATGTTGCTCCCTCTCCAAATAGAGAAGCCTCACAGCAGCAACTTTCACATCACCTGACGTCAGTTAAGGGGCGGCGCTGTTTTTCACCGTCCTCATTGGCGAAAGGCTATCGAATGACTTTCAGCCGCCACATCGCGCTGAAAAAATCACCCGCACGAGGCGGCACGGCGAGTCCGGCGTACATCAGCTCATCGCCTCCATAAACGCCAAGCCCCTCGATTTCGTAGTCTTGATTCGGGTCAAGCCCTTTGAGGCGCAGGTAGGACAGCGGCGCGTTCGCCTCGGCCAACACGCGAAAGTAGGCGACGAGCGCTTCCGAGCGGTCGGCGGAGACGAACATCCACGCTGCTTCATTGCCCGCAAACGTGCTTACCAACCGATAGAACGTGCCGAACTGGACGAGGCGGCGCACTTCCTTGTAAAACGCGACTTGTTCTTTTATTATTTGTTTTTCTGTTTCTGTCAATTTCGTGATATCGAGCTCATAGCCGAAGTTGCCCGACATCGCGGCATGGCCGCGCGTCTTGAGCGGCGTCACTCGCCCGACTTGATGGTTCGGCACCGCGGAGACGTGGGCGCCCATGGCGCTCACCGGGTAAACAAGGCTCGTGCCGTATTGGATTTTCAGGCGCGAGACTGCGTCGGTATTGTCGCTCGTCCACGTTTGCGGCATGTAATGCAGCATCCCCGGATCAAACCGCCCTCCGCCTCCGGAGCAGCTTTCAAACAAAATGTGCGGAAAGCGTGAGGTGATCTCGTCCATGACGCGATACAGTCCAAGTATGTAGCGATGCGCCGTTTCGCGTTGGCGCTCAGGCGGCAGGGCAGCCGAGCCGATTTCCGTCATGTGGCGGTTCATATCCCACTTCACATAAGTGATTGGAGCGCTCGCCAACACGTTCGCGATCGTTTCGATCATATAATCGCATACATCTTGGCGGGAGTAATCGAGCACAAGCTGGTTCCGCCCTTCAGAGCGCGGACGGTTCGGCACATGGAGGCACCAATCCGGATGCTTCCGGTACAGCTCGCTGTTTGGCGACACCATTTCCGGCTCGATCCATAAGCCAAACTGCAGCCCGAGTTCGTTCACTTGTTTCGCCAACCCGTCTAAGCCGTTCGGAAGCTTGCGCCGGTTGACGATCCAATCGCCGAGCGAACGGCGGTCGTCGTCGCGCTCGCCAAACCAGCCATCGTCAAGCACAAACAGTTCGATGCCCAGTTCCGCTGCCGCTTTCGCAATGTTGACGAGTTTTTCTTCGTTAAAATCGAAGTACGTTGCTTCCCAGTTGTTGATCAAAATCGGGCGTTCGCGGTCGCGGAATGCGCCGCGCGCTAGGCGGGTGCGGTACAGTTCATGGTACGTTTGCGACATCCCATTTAACCCCTGGTCGGAGTAGACCATGACCACTTCCGGCGTTGGGAACGACTCGCCCGGCTGAAGCAGCCATGTGAAATCAAACGGGTTGATTCCCATCGAGACACGGGCGGTGTGAAACTGGTCCACCTCGACTTGGGCGAGGAAATTGCCGCTGTACACAAAACTGAACCCGTACACTTCACCTTGATGCTCATCGGCGTTTTTGGCGGCGAGCGCGATAAACGGGTTTTGTTGGTGGCTGCTCGCGCCGCGGCGGCTTTCGGCCGCCTGCACACCGGTCAGAAGCGGGCGCCGCTCGATCCAGCGTTCGCGCCCCCACGCTCCGGGGAGATGGATCCAGTCATAATCGGCAGACGGGAAATCGACGCTCATGCTGAGCGCCCGCAACAGCGTTAGGCGCTCACGCCCCTTGTTTTCGAAACGGGCCGCGCGCGTGATGGCGTTCCATTTTTCATACGCGGTATACTGCAACGTGACCTCTAGACCGCTCAGCGCATCCTCGAGGACAATTTCCAACGTTTCCGCTTCATTCTCGTGTTCCACGTATGTCGCCGGCAGCCCGTTTAGTCTAGGCTTCCCTTTGTAAATGCGGTGCGTCTTGTAGCGCAAATCCGTCACCGTCGAACCGTTCTGAAGCTGCACGTGATACGCCGGGGCACGGAAATCGGTATTCCCATAGGCCGGATATTCTTGCGGCAGCGTATCGAGCGAAAACGTACGGTCGGATGGGTCAGGATTGGGGGAAAAGGCGCGGTCCAGCCGCGGAAACCTCCGCTCCCCCCGAACATCGCGAACCGCTTTGCCCCAATAGACATGTGCTAAATATCGCGCACGGAACAAGTGAATGATGTAGCTTGCCTCGCCTGCTTGCAAATGAAACTGCCGCGTTTGTGGATGATAGGTAATCGCCATCGCCTTCTCTCCCCCTTATTTTTTTTATTTAAATTTTACTTAATTTTTTATGAAAAGACCAATAAAAAAAGCGCCTCGATTTAGGCGCTCGTTATTTTGTTGGCCTATCGCTCGTTCCCTTCCCCCTTTTCCCCCAACACCGCGCGCCGCAGTTCTGTGTCGAGTTCGTTCTTATACACGTCCCGTTCTTCTTCCGTCCACCCCAAATACCGCGCCATAAACGCCACTACTGCCTCTTTCTCCCGCCGGACCGAATCAATGTCAAACAACAGCGCGCCGGTGCGGCGGATGAAGTAGTCAACCGGTTTGGCCGCCATTTCTTCTTCCATGGCATAGACGAGGCGGATGAACGTTTCGCGCGTTACGCCAGATGAACGGTCGTATTGCCGGCTTAAAGCAAACAGCCGATCAACGTTCGTGCCGTATTGTCTCGCCAGCCGCGCTCCTGCTTCGTTCGTTAATCCGTAGCGCACCGCTTCGTCCGCCTTTTCAGCGATAAAGGCAGGGAGGCGGTGCGAGCCGCCGACATCGCCGCCGGAAATCGGCAATTGTTTTGTCCGACACGGCTGAAACACGTTTCCTTCTTCTTTTTCCAGCTGCTTGGCGACAAGATCGACGACAGTCTCGGCCATTTTCCGGTAGCCGGTCAGCTTGCCGCCGGCGATCGTAATGAGGCCGGACGACGACGTCCAGATCTCGTCTTTGCGGGAAATTTCCGATGGGTCTTTCCCTTCTTCATAGATGAGCGGGCGGACGCCGGCCCAGCTCGATTCCACATCGGCCGCGGTGATGCCGACAGACGGAAACATGTAGTGAATCGCTTGCAATAAGTAGTCGCGGTCTTCATCCGTCATCGTTGGGTGGGCCGGGTCGCTGTTATAAAATGTATCGGTCGTGCCGACATACGTTTTCCCGTCGCGGGGAATGGCGAACACCATCCGGCCGTCCGGGGTGTCAAAATAAACGGCTTGCTTGAGCGG
Organism: Geobacillus sp. B4113_201601; assembly: GCF_001587475.1. Taxonomy (NCBI): domain Bacteria; kingdom Bacillati; phylum Bacillota; class Bacilli; order Caryophanales; family Anoxybacillaceae; genus Geobacillus; species Geobacillus sp. B4113_201601. The sequence goes on along the minus strand of NZ_LQYX01000091.1, from coordinate 11,121 downwards.
AAACCGCTTTTGGTCGATGACGATATGGACGCCTTTGGTCAGTTGGAGGCGTTTGCCCGTTTTCGAACTGTCTTTGTCGCGCAGCGCATCGACCCATGGCCCAGCGGCGTTGACGACTTTTTTGGCGCGAATGTCATACACTCGTCCGCCGAGCAGGTCGCGGCAGCGGGCGCCGATGATCCGGCCGCGGTCGTCGTATAAAAACTGTTCAGCTTTTGCATAGTTGACAGCGTCGACGCCAAGCTCGACCGCTTTTTTGATCACCTCGATCGTCAAGCGGGCATCGTCCGTCCGGTACTCGACGTAATAGCCGCCGCCAAGGAGGCCGTCGCGCTTTAAGAGCGGCTCTTTTTCCAACGTCTGCCGGGCGTTAAGCATCGTGCGCCGCTCACTTGACTTGACGCCGGCCAGCCGGTCATAGAGCCAAAGGCCGACCGACGTGCTCCATTTGCCAAACGTCCCACCGCGATAAATGGGCAGCAGCATCCACTCCGGTGTGGTGACGTGCGGGCCGTTTTCATACACAATCGCCCGTTCGCGCCCGACTTCGGCGACGAGCTTCACCTCGAACTGCTTCAAGTAGCGCAAGCCGCCGTGGACGAGCTTGGTCGACCGGCTTGACGTGCCGGCGGCGAAATCTTGCATTTCGACAAGCGCGACCGTCATGCCGCGCGAGACGGCATCGAGGGCGATGCCGCACCCGGTGATCCCCCCGCCGATCACCAACAGATCGTATGGCTTTTCGCTCATTGTCTCGAGAACATCGTTCCGCTGTTTGCTTGAGAATGTCATGGTTGACTCCTCCTTTGAGAAAAGACAAAAAGAGACCAGTGCAAACACGATAAGCCTTCGCCTACCATGTGTGCATGGTCTCTCCTCGTCTCCTGACTGATGGTTAACTTGTTGCTTTCATTATAGCACATCGTAGCCCGTTTGACCAGCCTGATGCACATAATCGCTTAGGCGGCCTCAGGCGGGCGCTACTACGGGCTGTAATGGCGCCAAAGCGTTTCATTTGACGTGGTCACCGCCGCCGCCCCGGCTTCTAGCGCGCGTTCGACGTCGTCAGTGGTGCGGATGAGCCCGCCGGCGTAAATCGGCTTTCCGGTCCGCTCTTTCACTTCACGGATGATATGCGGCATGGCCCCTGGAATGACTTCGATGCAGTCGGGATTCGTTTTCGCAATCATCTGGTAGCTTTTCTCCAATGCGTGCGAATCAAGCAAAAAGATGCGCTGCACGGCCAAGACGCGCTTTTGGCGCGCCTTCGTAATGACGCCCGCTTTCGTGGAAATCAGGCCGTACGGGCGGAATTCTTGGCAAAGGTATTCCGCCGCGTGTTCGTCGTGGCTCAACCCCTGCACTAAATCCGTGTGGACGATCAGCTGCTTATGGCAGCGGCGCGCATAGTCAAAAAGGCTTCGTAACTGGGCGATATGTACCTCAAGCAACACCGCCAATTCATAGCGGCTCGCCAAAAACGACTCGAATTGCTTCATCGTTTTGATGGCTGGGATGACGCGTTGTTTTGTCTCCATATTCCGTTGCCTCGATTCATCCTCTCGTTTTGTCCATCTCCTCTAAACATGTGAGCGACATCATGGTTCGCGGTTTGCACGTCGCGATTTTCACCCCGCGCTTGCGAAACTTTTCGACGACGTGATGGATCGCTTTTTTGCTGGCTGCCTCTTCCTCGTGAAGATGTTCCATTGCCTCACGCTCCTCTCCTACTCCGCTTTCGGAACGGCGAGCTCGACCGTCGTTCCTTGCCCGACTTCGCTTTCCACCGCAATTTGCCCGCCGTATTTATCGATGATTTCCTTGGCAATCGAAAGTCCAAGCCCAGCGCCGCCCTGTTCACGGCTGCGCGCCTTGTCGACGCGGTAGAAGCGCAAAAAAACGTTTTTCAGCTCGTCTTTTGGAATGCCGATGCCGTGATCGCGAACAGCCACGATGACGAACGCGTCTTCTTCGCGCAAGGAAATGACGATCTTTTTCACCTGCTGAGAATATTTTACCGCATTGTCAAGCAAAATGAACAGCAATTGTTCAAAATGATGCTTTGTGATTAGAATGCGCGCGAGCGGATAGGTCGGTTGGTCGATGAGAAACACAAATTCTGGATGCAGAACACGGAAATTTTTGACGACTTGTCCAACCGCTGCCGCTGCATCGATCGGAGCAATCTCCTCGGGCACGGCAATCGCCTCGGCTCGCGATAAATCGAGCAGTTCCAAAACGAGCCGTTTCAGCCGCTCCGCCTCTTTCACCGCCGCCTGAAGCGATTCTTCCAAAATTTCCGGATTGTGCTTGCCCCATCGTTGCAGCAGCGACAGATGGCCTTGCAAAATGGCGATCGGTGTGCGCAGTTCATGGGACGCGTCCTCCACAAACTGGCGCTGCACGGCGAACGATCGTTCAATTTCGTCCATCATGCGGTTGAACATATGCATCAGCTCGGTGATTTCATCGCGCGCCGGAGGCACATCAATGCGCTGTTTCAACCCGTTATCCTGGATGGCAGCCATCGTTTTCGCCAGCTTTTGCAGCGGCCGGACGAACGTTTGCGCAACCAATCGACCGGCGAGCGCGCTTGCCGCCATGGCCAGCACGCCGATGACCGTCATAACGATAAACAATGTATCTGTCGTTTGTTGAAACTTGACAAGCCGGCGGGCGATTTCAATCGTCCCGTGCAGCTGACCGGCATGAAAAGGCTGGCGGAGCAGCAAAAACCGCTCATGGTTGACGAAATGCTCATCCAATTTGCGCGTGCTCAGTTTTTCGTCCGGCGTCAGCGAGACGGCAGCGCCGTTCGAAACCGAGACGATGATCGTCCCTTTCTCATCAGTCACACGAATAAGCTGATAGTGCTCATTCAGCCTCTCGAGAAACGAGCGGCTGCGGCGAATATCCTCCCATGATAAATTACGTTTCTCCGCGTAATAGGTTTCAATTTCCGCCACAGCTCGTTCCATCGTTTTTCGTTCTTCCCTCAGCATCCACTGCTTCACCATATAGTACTGCAAAAACGTAAAGAGGAAATAGGTGATGAAAATGGCCGCTGCGGACAACATCGTCAGCTTGCTTTGCAACGAAAGGCGGCGGGTCATGGGCGCATCACATATCCCGCGCCGCGCACCGTCTGGATATATCGCTCTTTGTCATGCTCATCGAGCTTTTGTCGCAAGTAGCGCACATAGACGTCAACCACGTTCGTCTCCACTTCCGCATCAAACCCCCACACTTTGTCAAGAAGCGCGTCGCGCGTCAAGACGACGTTAATGTTCTGCATAAACGCGACGAGCAGATCGTATTCCCGCTTCGTCAGCTCAATAAACTCATCTCCTTTTTTCACGGTGCGCGCCTGCACATCGACGACCAAGTCTTTAAACGTCAGCACTTGCGCATCCGCTTCCGGGCGAACGCGGCGGAATAAGGCGCGAATGCGGGCGAGCAGCTCTTCAATGGCAAACGGTTTGACGATGTAGTCATCAGCGCCGTTGTCAAGTCCCATGACGCGGTCAAACACGCTGTCGCGCGCGGTGATCATAATAATCGGCGTCGATTTCGCCGCCCGAATGCGGCGACATACTTCCATGCCGTTCAGACGCGGCAGCATCACATCGAGCAAAATGAGATCCCACGGTTCCGACAAGGCGAGATCCAATCCTTCGCGCCCGTCGGCGCATACGCGCACTTCGAACCCTTCGTGCGTCAAATCCAGTTCCAAAAACCGGGCGAGCCCGGCTTCATCCTCTATTAGCAAAATGCGTCCATTCACTGTTGTCGTCCTCCTTTCCATCCATGACCATGCGCCCATTCATTTTCGTCCTTGAGATATTTCCTCTTTAACTATACACCTTGCCTTGCTTGTTCGCCAACGCACCGAAGCAGCCGAGCCGAAAAAAGAGGTTGGCGGCCGTCCAGCGCGCCGCCGAATCGCGACCGCTCACGAATGACGGTCGACCAACCAATCGATGATGGCTTGAACGATTTCCACGGCTTGATAAGACAGAAGCGAGACAGCTGTTCCGGAAAAAAACGCCGTCACCAACCAATGAATGATATGCATCGCGTCACCCTCCTCTAGGTCGCCAGCTATAGCTGACGGCGCCATTTGCGCGTTTATTCGATGCAAGTGTCATTATATTCCATTGGGGTTAAAACAAAATGAAAAGTTGCTAAAAGGATGGTAAACAGCGGTTTTCTCGCCGAAAAAAACGCGGCCAGCACGCTTGGCCCAATGACGAGCCGCCGACAGCGGGGGCACACCATTCGCGTTCTCCTCGGTTTCAAAACGGCTCGGCAACCGTCGCCTTTTCCTTGCCTGCAACATACATTGACAATGAATCGCTTTGCCGGCCGGAGCCGTCTCGGCAGAGCCATTTCGCTTTGTTGCTGAAGGAGGGAAGCGCCATGAATCAGCCGTTTCAACCGCCGTCCGGTGGAGACGGAGAACATCCGCTTCATCATTTACGGCACATGATCCATCAATGGTTGGACGAACGTCCGTGGCAAAAACTGCTGGAAACGCTCGACGACTATTTCGCGCAAACGTTTGTCGAAGCGTACATCCCGATCGAAGTCAAAGAGACGAAGCGGGAATACCAAATCATCGTCCGACTGCCCGAAACAAAACGGGAACAAATCAGCCTACAGTGGCAGGACGATGGGCTGCAGCTGTTCATCGACCATTATGAAACGATCGAGTCCGCCGACAGCCATGGCCATGTGTACGAGCGGCGGCAGACGCGGCGACGTGTGGCGAGATGGATCCCGTTTCCCTACCCGGTCGCCGAACACGAAGTCAAAGCTTCGTTTCACAACGGGTCACTCGTCATTCGGCTGCCACAAAAACGAAAATATATCGACATTGAATAGGCCAAAGCTCATCTCGTCGAGTAGAAAAAGGGTGTCCCAAAACGATCGGGATACCCTCGTTTTTTCTGCGACAGGTTGCTTTTCCGCTCGCGGCTGCCGCTTCCGCTGCTCGCGATCCCGGCTTGGCGTTCCGCGCCAAAACTCCCCCCGCAGGCATACATACTTTTCTGGCTGACAAGCTACGCTACTAGGTAGGAGGTGGAAAACGAATGACCAAACTGCCTGATTTTAAGCAGCTGAACGATCGGGTGATCAATGAGCCGCCAAACGAACCGATGCTCGTCATCAAGACGAAGCTCGACCCGGACCGCGTCACGGAAGAAAACCCCTACGCCCAAGGCCGTTCCGAGGTCAGCCAAGCGTTCGTTTCGTTTTTTGAAGGGGGCGAGCCATGATGGAACAAACGCTCGCTTACTTGCGTGAGGTGCTGTCCAACTATTTGGACCACCATGACGACACGCCGAAGCGCATCTATCAAAAGCTCATTGCCAAGCCGTATCGGGGCGAAGGGGAATTCGTCCGCGACTTGACGCAGGAAGAAAGCGCGTGTTTGGATCGGATTTTGCGGCATGAAATCCGCTATGCGATGGACGAGCGCGATGAAAAACGCGTCTTCCATCTCAACGAAGTATACGAGCTGCTCATTTAACTTCACGAGCAACGACGTCTTCCGTCTCAACGAATCGGCCGTGCGGACTCCGTGCATAAGGGGGAAGGACGACGGCGGCGCGTTTCGGCGTGCGGTTTGTTCGCCGAATGCGCCGCCGTTTGACGGTCTCTGGGCGAAAAGGCCGGCGACGGATCGTTCCCCCGGACTCTCCTCCCAAGAAGGTTCGTAACACCGGCTTTTTTCGCGGCGAACTCCATCGAGCTCGCCGCTCTCACCGTTTTCACCGGCCCGCTACGTGAAACAGAGGCCGCGGGACGCTTGCTGACGCCACCAAAGAGGGCGGCAAAAGCGATGAAGGCGCCCGCTGTCTTTTCAACTGCTCCTTCCACACCGAAGACCGCTATAATTTATTTTTTCCACGTGCTGAGCAGCCCTTTTAACATACCGTTCACCTGATTGATCGTATTGATCATTTGCCCCATCGTGCTCATCATTTTGTTGATGTCGTATGTGCCATCGCTGTTTTTAAACTGCTCAAGGAAAGAGGGGCGCGGCGGTGGCAACAAAGGCCCAGGTTTAGGATACGATGCCGGGTGGGAAGTCGCCCCTACTTGACCGGGCGGGAAATGGGGCCAGTGAACAGGAGCGGGCGGGAAGAAGGAAGCTCCATGCGGAAACGAAGGCCCGTAGTGATGACCGCCGAAGCCGTACGGCCCATAGAAGGGCGGCGAACTTGGACGAGGATAACGGTACATCGTCGCTCTCCCCTTTTTCGTTGTTCCGTTCCCCAGCCTAAAAAGGGATGGGCTGCCACTAGTATATGTGCGAACGACCAATGGCGTGTATGGACATGTCACCTCTTGTCGGAAGTTTTAATTTTCCGAAATCGTTCGTTTTTCCTATTTTCATGGTACGATGTAAAAAAGGGGAAGGGGGAAAAGCAGCAATGAACGTGACCGAATTAAAGCATAAGTTTATCGCGGTCAAACAGAGCGAACCGACCGAGGCGAACGAACTGCTCGATTTTGCCCGCCGCCTGTATTTGCGCGGGGACATTTCGCTCGCCCAGTACCGCAATTTAGTCCGCGAGCTTGAACGAGCAGGCGCCTCCCTGCCGAACGAAGCAGAGGAATATGCCGGCCTTTGACATCCGGGGAAAAACATCTTCTGCCTCGTGGGGGGAGACGAACGATGGTCTCGCCAAGGAGGAGGCGCCGCCGAATCGGACGGTGGGTGGCGAACACGAATGTTCATCAAACCGGCGGGAAAGGCTGAACGTGCGGCTGATCGTCCGATCGCTTCAGCTCGCGGCGCAGCACCCGTTTCCGTTCATTCACCTAACGAGGGAGCTTTTCCCTTCTTTTTTTTGCATATTTTTCGTAGCGGCACCTCATCGTAATACAAAGGGGGTGCTAGCTAATGGGACGCGGCGTGCATTTCCATCATAAACAGAAAGGCCATGATCACGAAAAACCGCAACATGGCGAACCCGCTCCGTCCAAACATACCGAACGGGTCGCGTATGACATTCATACCGTCGCCACGGCGGAAAGCGGCCCTGTGTCCATCACCACCCAAAAAGATGGCTGAACGAAAAAAGCTGTCCCCTTGCGCGAGGGGACAGCTTCTCCGCTTACACCCCATACAATGTGGACGACAGCGGCAGCCGCCCGTCTGTTTTCTTGCCGTCAAGCCGTTGTTCAATGCCGGCGATCCGTTTCTCTAAACGTCCGATTTCTTTTTGATGTTGGCTGTATCGGTCTTCGATAACGTCATGAATCACCTTTTCCATTTTTGCATCCACTTGTTCGAGTAACGCCACCATTTCCTCGAGCTGTTTTTCGATTTCCTCTTTTTTGACGAGCCGTTCTTTCATTCCCTTTCCCCCATTCTTGGCGTGATGATATTCCTTTCGCGGCTGGGCGAACCCCTCCCTTCCTCGGCGACAAAAGTAGAACGAATTCGGCAAAGAAAGAAGCAACTAGCCGCCGTTCGACAGCGATGGCTCCCCAGCAGCTTGATGGCGCCCCCGGCGGAAGCGGGAGATTTCGATGCCTGAGCCGTTCGAAAAAACAAAAAAGCGCACATTCCTCAAGCGTATGGTATAATAAAAACCATTCAAAGGAGGGGAGGCCATGACGCTGAACTATCCGAACGGAAAACCGTACCGCGACGAACGAGCAAGGTGGAAGCCCCCGTCTGTGGCTGGCTATGCCAATCGCGGCATGACGCTCGAAGACGACTTGAATGCAACGAATGAATATTACCGGGAGCACGGCATCGCCATTGTGCATAAAAAACCGACTCCGGTGCAAATCGTTCGCGTCGATTATCCGAAGCGGAGCGCGGCGGTCATTAAAGAAGCGTATTTCCGTCAAGCGTCAACGACCGACTACAACGGCGTGTACCGCGGCAAATACATCGATTTCGAGGCGAAGGAAACGCGAAATCAAACAGCGTTCCCGCTCAAAAATTTTCACGCTCACCAAATCCGGCATATGGAGCAAGTGGTCGCTCATGGCGGCGTTTGTTTTGCGATTTTGCGGTTTTCCTCGCTTCAGGAGACGTATTTGCTCGACGCATCCCACCTGATCACTCGGTGGAACGAGCAACAATCCGGCGGCCGGAAATCCATTCCTAAGCGGGAGATCGAGCAGCTCGGTCACTACATCCCGCTTGGCTGTCAACCGAGAATTGATTATATTAGTGTAGTAGAACGCGTATACTTCACCCTTTCCGGTGAAAACTCGTAAGAAAGGCAGGATTTTTATGTCTGGTGAATATCGTTCTCGCGCGGAACGGAAACAGGCGACAAAGCGAAGAAAACAAAAAAAAGGAAAAGCGAAAAAAGGGACTTCATGGATGAAAACGATCGCCATGGCCATATTATTTGTCATCGTCCTCGCCGTCGTCGGGGGCGTGGCGACGTTTGCCTATTTCATCAAAGACGCTCCCCCGCTCGATGAGGCAAAGATCAAAGACCCGCTCTCTTCGACCTTGTTCGATATGAACAGAAAGAAAGTGGCGGAACTCGGCGGCTACAAGCGGACGTACGTTTCGTACAAAGAAGTGCCGAAAGTGCTGGAAAAAGCGGTTTTAGCCGCGGAAGACGCGCGCTTTTACGAACATCACGGCATTGACGTCGTCCGCTTGGCCGGCGCCGTCCTCGCCAACATTAAAGAAGGATTCGGCGCTGAGGGAGGCAGCACGATCACCCAGCAAGTCGTCAAAATGACGTTTTTGTCGCCGAAAAAAACATTGGAGCGGAAAGCGCAAGAAGCATGGCTGGCGCTCCAGCTTGAGCAAAAATATTCCAAACAAGAAATTTTGGAAATGTACTTGAACAAAATTTATTATTCCGATGGTATTTACGGTGTCGCCCGTGCCGCTGAATATTACTTCGGCAAAACGAATCTGAAAGACTTGACGCTTCCGGAAGCCGCGCTGTTAGCCGGCATGCCGCAGGCGCCCAACCGCTACAACCCGTTTGACCATCCGGAGGCGGCGAAAGCGCGGCGGGACACCGTGTTGACGCTCATGGCGCGGCACGGCTTCATCAGCAAAGACGAAGCCGAAAAAGCGAAACAAGTGCCGATCCAATCGATGCTCGTCAAACATCGGAAAAAGCAAAGCGGCGTGCCGTACGACGCCTTCATTGAAGAAGTGATCAAAGAAGTGACGGATAAAGCGAACGTCAACGTCTTTGAGGATGGGCTGAAAATTTACACGACGCTCGATCAAAACGCCCAGTCCTACGTTGAAAACCTGCTAAACTCCAATCGCTATTTCACGAATAAAAAAGATTTGCAATCGGGGATTGCCGTCATCGACACGAAAACGGGCGCGATTCGCGCGTTGGGCGGCGGCCGTCATCGCGACCAAGTCGAGTTTGGCTTCAATTATGCGATTAAACCGGTCGGCCAGCCCGGATCGACGATTAAACCGATTTTGGACTACGGCCCGGCCATCGAATACTTAAAATGGTCGACAGCGCACATCCTCGTCGATGAACCGTATGCGTACTCAGATGGCACGCCGATCCGCAACGCCAGCAACAGATACGCAGGGGCGGTGACGATGCGCAGGGCGCTCACGTGGTCGTATAACATCCCGGCGCTCAAAACGTTCCAAGCTGTCGGCAAAGAGCGGGCGATGGAGTTCGCCAACCGGCTCGGCATGGGCTTCACCGAAGTGTATGAGCCGTTTGCGATCGGCGGCGTTTCCCATTATGTATCGCCGCTGCAAATGGCCGGCGCCTACACCGCGTTTGGCAACAACGGGATCTACACCAAACCGTACGCCGTCACCAAAATCGTCTTCCCAGACGGCACGGAAATGGATTTGCGGCCGAAATCGAAGCGAGTCATGCACGATTATACGGCCTATATGATTACCGATATGCTCAAATCGGTCATCCGCTCCGGAACGGGGCAGTCCGCTTACGTACCCGGGCTCGAGATGGCCGGGAAAACAGGGACGACCAACTACGGCAAGGATGGCAGCAAATTCGGGCTTAGCAAAGACGATGTGCCTGACAGCTGGATCATTGGCTATACGCCGAACTACACGACCGCCGTCTGGGTCGGCTTCAGCAAAAAAAGCGAAACGGCGTTCCTGACAGATCGAGAACAGCGGATTCCAAAACTGCTGCTCAAAGACATCATGTCTCATATTGATGACGGCAGCGGCAAGTTTCAACAGCCGTCCAGCGTCGTGAAACTGCCGATCAAAAAAGGGACGAACCCGCCGAAGCTCGCCGACAAATACACGCCGGAAAACGAGATTATCTACGAACTGTTCATCCGCGGCACCGAGCCGACGGAAACAGCGAAAGATGAGCCTAAAGAGCTGCCGATGGTCACCGGCTTGACTGCTTCATACGACCAAGCAGCGAACACCATTTCCGTTTCATGGTCGTATAGCGAACAGACGGACGACACGGTCTTTGAGGTGCACATGAAAGACAGCCAAGGCCATGTGCAGACCGCTGTGACGAAAGAGCTGGCCGTCTCGATTTCCAACCCGACGCCAGGCGCTTCCTACACGATCGCCGTCTATGCGAAAGAAGGCGAACGGATGAGCAAACCGGCCATCACCTCGGTTCAAATTCCTGGCAGCGAACCAAATGAAGGAACACCGACCACGCCGGGTGATGGTTCCAACAACTCCGGAAACAACGGGCAAGGAAACGGCCAAGGGAATGGCAGCAACCAAAGTGAAAACAACGGAAATAACGGAACGAGCGAAAATGGTGGAAACGATGAAAACGAAGGTCATTCCGACAACCCAAGCGGCCAGCCGAACGGTGGAACCAACAGCGGACAGCCGAACGGCGGAACCAACAGCGGACAGCCGAACGGTGGAACCAACAGCGGCAAGCCAGGCGGAGGCACGGGGGGCAGCTCGCCACCTTCAGCGCCGTCGACACCATCAAACAAAGGATCAGGCACCACCAACGGAAGCGCTCGATAAAAAAGATGGCGGCATTAGCCCACCACTTCCTAAATGTAGCCGGCATCCGCCAGCTGCTTTCAGACCAACGTTGAATCAAAAAGAGGCTGTCCCAAAAGGTCGGTAAAACGACCTTTTGAGGACAGCCTCCTGCTTTTGTTTTTACATTATTTGTC
>NZ_LQYX01000090.1:0-4865 GCF_001587475.1 Geobacillus sp. B4113_201601 | reverse complement strand
TCGCGGAAACGGCCCGCCTGTTCAAGAAGCAATGGGACGAAGTAGTGGAAAGCGTCGCCTCTTTTTCATGGCAGCCCGCGTATGCGGGAGTGGGGCCGGCGCCGCGGGTGTGGATGGGGGAGGCGAAAGATGCGACCCTCAACAGGATCAAGAATGTTGAGGGGGAAGCGGTTGAGAAGGGGATCAGTGAAGCTGAGAAGCTTGCTAAGGGGACGAAGAAAACTAGACCATCATGGAGACAATCTGAAATCGATGTAGGGAAAGAATATCCCGGTTATCGTGAACAAGTATCATTTAAAGATGGCAATGAAGTAAGTCATGGCACTAAAAATAGTTCGAGACCAGATTTTTATATCAACGGTCATAGTGTAGAAGTTAAGAATTATAAAGTGACTACGTTTTCTGGAAGAAGTAACTTAATAAGAAGTGTTTCAAAGCAAATAAATAAGCGTATAAGTGATTTGATTTACCTGAACAAACTAGGCAAACTGTTATTATTGATGTAAGGGGTCAAAATGTCACAAGGGAAGTTTTGAGGGAGATTAAACAAAAAATAAATGAAAAAACAGACGGTGTTGCAGAAATTATTTTTAAAATGGATTAGAGGTGAAATTTAGATGGCGGTAGGAATATTAGTAGATTGTTTTTTTTACGAATTAGGACATAGCGATTTTGTACATTCATTCTTTTCGACAATCTCATATCATTTGGAAAAAGAAGGATGGGGGACAAAATACCCGTTATTAATGAATGATTTATATTATGACAAATTAAATTGGCAGAATATCCCCGTTGCGAAAGCTAATCTAATTGAAATTGAACAGGAATTATCAAAATACTCCCCAGAGTCTGTTATATGGGATATTGATGACATATCACAAAAACCACCGTGGGGGGATCAGTTTAGTTCAAAAGTAACTAATTTAGCAAATTATTTTGCAACAACTGATGGGAAGACATTTTTTGAAGTGATACGTACAGCGATGGACGTAGCAGAAGAAGATAAATGTGATATGAAAATTCATAAACTTTAACTTTTTTACGATATGGGGTACTGAATAAATGGTTCTTAACTATATAGTAGTTATAACCCTAGTACGCCCTATATGATTTTAAAATATACCCGTGGTGCTAGATAAAATCAGACAAGCATAAAAATAGCCTTGCATGAGGATCTTCTTAAAATGAAAGTGTAACCAAACATCAAAGGGAGAATTCACATGCAAGAGCCCTTTCACACTAGCGTTGCACAGCTTACAAAATTAGTAAATAAAGTGTGATATAAAAAAGCGTTTACGCAAAAGAAAAAACTCCTAATGTAGAAGTGTTGGCTTGTTTGTCCCAAAAACAAGTCTTCTACAAAGGAGTTTTTTCAATGAATAAGAACAATATAATTCATCAAAGCGTCATTCGTCAATGTTTATCTTTATTGCCGACTGAAACGTTTTCTTGTCCACTTCTCAACTATGATCAGAAAAAATTAACAGCGGATTCCCTTATAAAAATTTTTGTCGCAGCTCAACTGGGAAAATGGGAATCCTATGCGGATATCGAGGAAAAACTACGGGCTGACAAAGAATTGTTGAAGAGTCTGAATCTAGAGAGTATTAGTGGGTCTCAATTAAGTCGAAGGATTAACGAAATTACCTACCGAATGGGTACAATATCTCTTTTTTCAGGTAGTTGGCCAGATTCGAGAGTGAACGAAACCGTTAGCAGGGTTACCAAAAGGAATCGGTCGATTAGCCATTGTCGACTCCACCTATCTTAGGCTCCCTGAACAACTATCCAATTGGGCGTATATAACGAAAGATTAACCCATGTAAAAATGCATACTCGATTCGTGGTGGCTTCACCGGATACCGTCTTTCCTGATCGAATTCTCCCGTCCACTGGCAATGTGACGGATTTCGAAGGAGCCGATGTATTAGTAGAAGAGTGCGATGCGACCTATGTCATGGATCGAGGGGTTGCCTGTCATAAACGAATGAATCGATGGGCGAAGGAAGAAATCTCGTTCATTGTACGAATCAAAGAAAAGCAACAGGTGATGTATCTGTCAAGGTCGATTATTTTTTTCCCAAAATCGCCGGTTTAAAATTCCCCAGAAGGACCTTATTGATCCTTCTTTTTTTCTTGTTGGAGCCTCTTTTCCCGTAATCGATAGCTTGATGATGTATAAAATTTTGTGTAAAGCATTTTGCTAGACCAAAAGAAAAAAGGTAGGGTATTCTCTGATTGGACCAAAAATCTTAGAGAAAGGAGTACCCTACCTATGTCTAAAAGAAGTATACCGAATATCGACTGGGCAAATCAACTGGAAAACGCCATTCGTCAGTTTGTAAAGGAAAAATGAGAACTGATCATGCGGGAAGAAATCAAACATTTCCTCGAAATCGAACAAGCCGGAACATCAAACATGAGAAACGGCTATTATCAACGAAATCTAGATACCCAATATGGCCGGATTGAAGGGCTTTTGGTCCCAAGAGACCGAAATGGAGAATTTCAAACACAGCTGTTTGCCCCTTACCAACGACACACCGGCTGGCTGGAAGAAGCCATCATCAAGATGTATCAAAGCGGCATGAGTACACGGGAAATTGGCAAATTTATCGAACGAATTCTAGGAAATGCGTATTCTCCAGCGACGATCAGCCGTATGACCGATGTCGTGAAAGAAGACATTGAGAAATGGCATACTCGTCCTCTACAAAAGCGTTATTCGGTCTTATTTATATTTGGATGGGTTATACGTAAAACTTCGTCGCGAAACCGTGGAGAAAGAAGTCATTTATGTGGTGTTAGGGGTGAATGAAGAAGGGTATCGCGAAATTCTTGATTTCTTTGTGGGAGGACAAGAAAGTGCCTATGTATGGCAGGAAATTCTCCAAAACCTTTACAAAAGAGGCGTCAAGGAAGTGCTTTTAGGGGTATTCGATGGACTACCGGGTCTAGAAGAAGCCTTTCAGGCGGTGTATCCGAAAGCTGACGTACAGCGTTGTGTCGTTCACAAAGTCCGTAACACCCTCAGCCGTGTTCAGAAAAAAGACCGATTCGAAATGGCGGAGGATCTGAAACTCATTTATCGATCTCCGAGTAAAGAAATCGCATTGGAGATGTTTTGACAGTTTGAATCGAAATGGTCGAGCAAGTATCCGAGAGAAGTGCAATCTTAGGCTAATGAGTGGGATGTCCTCCTAACATTTATGGATTACCCAAGCAGTATTCGAAGTGTGATTTACACGACGAATGCCATCGAACGAACGATCAAGGAGATTCGGAAACGTTTAAAACCGATGAACCGTTTGAGCAGTTTAGAAGCCGCGGAAAAAGTCGTGTATTTAACCATTCAAGATTTTAATGAGAAATGGGCAGGGAGAAAGTTACGAGGATTTGCCGAAGCGCAGGAAGCCCTCGAGCGAATGTTTGAAGAACGTTATCATTAACCAAATACTGCAAATTAACAAAAATAGGGGGATTCTCCCTTTCCTCACAGGAGACTGAATATTCAGTCTCCTGCGGGGAGGAAACAGCCCCCTCTATTCCCAATCCATTTCAGAGATACCCTATCCATCTTGCATTACACAAAATTCTTGACGGTACCAATTTTAGGAGGGCGTATTTTATGAATTTAAATATTCTTTTAAAAGAAATAGTAAGAAATATTACTAATCTTCCATTGAAAGATGAAAAAGACATATTAGAGTTTATAGAACACGAAGAGTGGGGATTAGCTCTAGAAACAATATGCAGTGTAATTGAACAAGAGGATATTACTATTGATAAAGATATTTTTAGCAAAATCGAAGAAGCTGGAATATACATGGAAATGGACAAATCACTTTGGGAAGGAATAAGTAAACAAATTAGGTAAATACACGTGTGTTGATTAACCAATAATATCCATAAAAAAATGGGTCTTCACCATTTTCTGTGATTTCCACTCAATCCTAGAAACATGTTAGCTGGATGAAATAGGTTCATCAGTCAGGATCCTTCTTCCGCATACAGACCACGAAGTTGGTAGAATGGAAACAGTCAAGTGCTTTCCTTGACGGGTTCCATTCTACCAACGATCATACCGATAGCGGAAGAAGGGAGCGTTTAGGCAGCCTGACTGCCTGTAGTGTTCCCTGTACACTCCAGAAATACACGCAAACGAAACCGTTCCCGATTTCGATAGCCATATGCCCGGCGTTTGATGTTTTTGATCTTGTGATTCGTTCCCTCGATTCGGGCATTGGTATAGGGGCACAAAAAGTAGGAAAGAATAGGTTCCTTCCACCTTTCAAGCGTGTTGGCTACTTCCTGAAAAGAAGCAAAAGGGCTCTGTTTGGCTAACTGAATCCATTCTTCCAAGCGTTCCTTTGCTTCATTATATCCATCGGTTCGGTAAAAATCCCGAAACAACTCTTTCAGATAATAAGCAATGGAAAGTGCCGGATACTCCTCCAAGATATCGTCTAATCGAAGCCGTTGGTCCTTACGAAGCTTTTCACAGCCTTTCAAGAGAAGATATCGAGCCTTTTTCAATGGAGAACATTCCTTTCTTGCTTGATCCAAGGCTTGTGTCACTTTTTGAACCACATGGTACTTATCGATGACAATCGAAGCAGATGGAAACAGGGCGCGAACCGCCTTATGATAAGGTTCCCACATGTCAAGAATCACCGTTTGAACCCTTTCTTTCGACAGGACCTTTTGGCTCAACAAGTGGATAGCGGAGTCACATTGGCGATCGGCATGCATTCCCATGACCGATCCGGCTCTGGCATCCATCAATACAGTTTCATACTGATGTCCCTTTTTTACCGCGATTTCATCTAAACTAAGCACCATTCCTTCTTGAGAAGATGCTTCTA
>NZ_LQYX01000089.1:0-586 GCF_001587475.1 Geobacillus sp. B4113_201601 | reverse complement strand
GCATGCGTCCGATGGGCCACGCCGAGAGTGTGATGAGCCGGTTCGCGTACCGGGTGAAATCCCGCCGCAGCTGGAACCCGAGTTCGACAGTTTTGAGGTCATTTTAGGCAAATGGAAATGACCAAAATGCTGTTATATCAAGGGTTTCGTAATGCGGATCCTAGGAAAAAACGCCGAATTTCATAGGCACACGATTTATTAATTTTTCCTTTTAAAAATAAGGTTTATACGTTATAATATAGGCATGTACATACGACGAGTCACACGCAAAAATAAGGATGGAACAACCGTTGCTTATCTCCAGCTTGCTCACAATGAATGGGATCCAAAGGCCAAATATGCGAAAGCGAAGGTGATTTATTCATTCGGGCGCGAAGATGAAGTGGATCGCGCCGTCTTGGAACGTCTGGCCAAAAGCATTTCGCGATTCCTTTCTCCTGAGCAGGCTTGGGAAGTCGAAACGTTGACAGGAGAAGCTTCCGATGACTTTCAATTCCAGTCATGCAAACACCTCGGCGGCGTCTGGCTCTTGGATCAGCTCTGGAGACAACTGGGGTTGGGAGAGATTCTCCACTCCTTGTTTACC
>NZ_LQYX01000088.1:944-1310 GCF_001587475.1 Geobacillus sp. B4113_201601 | reverse complement strand
ATCACCTCCTTTCTAAGGGGAAAAGCGAAGGCCGCCCGCCTATCGGCGAAACGCGCTGGAGGGCCTGCGAGGAGGCCGTTGCCGCCGCAGCAGGACCGAAGCGTCGTGAGCCGATGGCGGCCGGAGCTAGACAGTACGAAAAGCGGAAGCGCCGCGATCGGCTCTCGAAGCCAAATGTTCTTCACCCAGAGGGGTGCTTGCACCCCGAGGGGGAAGGTTATTTGGCAGAAGAGAGCCAGGCGCTGGAGCTAGACAGTAGTCCATATGCATGAACATGGCGCTTTCGTTTCGTTCAGTTTTGAGGGAACGAGTGATGTTCTCTCAATGGCAAACATCGTTCTTTGAAAACTAGATAACCGCAGAAGT
>NZ_LQYX01000088.1:0-934 GCF_001587475.1 Geobacillus sp. B4113_201601 | reverse complement strand
CTTCACCCAGAGGGGTGCTTGCACCCCGAGGGGGAAGGTTATTTGGCAGAAGAGAGCCAGGCGCTGGAGCTAGACAATACGAAAAGCGGAAGCAAGACAACGATGGATCGTTCACACAGGGGCGCTTGTGGTTTTGTTTAGTTTTGAGGGAGCATGATTCCTCGACACAACGATATGGGTTATGGGCCTATAGCTCAGCTGGTCAGAGCGCACGCCTGATAAGCGTGAGGTCGGTGGTTCAAGTCCACTTAGGCCCATCTCGATGAAGGGGCCTTAGCTCAGCTGGGAGAGCGCCTGCTTTGCACGCAGGAGGTCATCGGTTCGATCCCGATAGGCTCCACCATTTCCATCGTTCCTTGAAAACTAGATAACCGGAAAAGCGGAGGCGCCGAAATTTCGCCTAAAGGCCGCCCGCGTCCTGCGGGCAACGGCGAAATATCGCCATCCTGGCGATCTCGAAGGCAAATGTTCTTCACCCGCAGGGATGCTTGCATCCCAAGGGGGGAGGTTATTTGGCAGAAGAGAGCTAGGCGCCGAAGCTAGACAATAAGGAAGAAGCCGAGACGCTGTAGGTTAAGCTAGAAAGGGCGCACGGTGGATGCCTTGGCACTAGGAGCCGATGAAGGACGGGGCAAACGCCGAAACGCTCCGGGGAGCTGTAAGCAAGCGTCGATCCGGAGATGTCCGAATGGGGGAACCCCCTGTCCGTAATGGGGCAGGATCCATGCCTGAATCCATAGGGCATGGAGGGCACACCCGGGGAACTGAAACATCTTAGTACCCGGAGGAGAAGAAAGCAAACGCGATTCCCTGAGTAGCGGCGAGCGAAACGGGAACAGCCCAAACCAAGAGGCGAGTCCTCTTGGGGTTGTAGGACCGCTCACTGTGGGAGTGAGAAAGGAACGGGGTAGACGAACCGGTCTGGAACGGCCGG
>NZ_LQYX01000021.1:0-1106 GCF_001587475.1 Geobacillus sp. B4113_201601 | reverse complement strand
TTTGTCGAAAAATATTTTTTGGACACCCCTGAGGGGCCGAAAAGCCTTGATAAATCAACATTTCTAGAGGGAGGATGTATAATGAAAAAAGTATTTGGATTTTTGTTTGCTATAGCTTTTGTGTTTACTCTTAATCATAATGAAGCAAAGGCTGCTCCTGCACCTCCTTTAACCGATCTACAAATTATTGGTGTTACTTCGGATGGTGCAAATTATGAGTGGGAATACATTTCATTTGATCAAACAAGTGCATCCTATCCTATGTCAGGGGAAACCGGATATATAGCAGTTTATGTAGAAGGTACTGAATTATATGGTTGGTTTAGAATATATAATAAGGGACAAGACATAACAAATATTGCAAAAGAAATTATTGATATGAGAGAACCAGTAACAGATTCAAGCGGAATGGTTATTGGATGGATTAAATATTATGAAATACCACTAGATAAAGTAGAAAGTGGGCAATTTACTGTATCTGCAAGAAACTATTATCCACCTAATAATACTTTTTACGATAATCTTTATATAAATGTAGAGTAAAAGCAGAGGAGGAGAATTATGAATATCAATAAAGCTGCATTTGCCGCTTATACACAATTAACTTTAGGAGCTAAGTTTAGAAATCATATTCGAAACGGTGAGCCCTTTGGAGGAAGAGAAGGCCAAAATAAATCTATGGATTTCATAGAGTTTCAAAAAGCGCTTGAAGAGGATAAAGTTGTTAACAAAAATTTATCTAGAGAAACTTCAAAATACCATAAACAAATACTTGAAGACAAATTAAAGTACAGTACAAATGTCTTTTTCTCAACAGAGGTAGCTGAAATTGTCAATAAAGCGTTTAAGCTAGGACTAGTTGGAAACGATGAATATCTAATTTCAAAATATGAAGAAAGGGTGTAATACAACAAAATATCATAGAAGGGGCTGACCCAAAACGGGAATGCGTTTTGGGATCAGCCCAGCCCCCACTTTTTTGTCTCAAATATAGAATGTAAATTATCACTTTATTTTGGAATAAAAGAGGCATTTTTTTGCACATTTCTTCAGAAAGCCCTCTCCCCTTTTCTGAAGGAATGTGCTAATTTTTTTGTGAATTGTTT
>NZ_LQYX01000087.1:0-2380 GCF_001587475.1 Geobacillus sp. B4113_201601 | reverse complement strand
TCGCGGAAACGGCCCGCCTGTTCAAGAAGCAATGGGACGAAGTAGTGGAAAGCGTCGCCTCTTTTTCATGGCAGCCTGCGTATGCGGGAGTGGGGCCGGCGCCGCGGGTGTGGATGGGGGAGGCGAAAGATGCGTCCCTCAACAGGATCAAGAAAGTTGAGGGGGAAGCGGTTGAGAAGGGGATCAGTGAAGCTGAGAAGCTTGCTAAGGGGATGGGAAATGTTTTAGGTGATGGTACGGTGTGGGAAAATATAAAAATGACTCAACCATTTTATGAAGGTACAAAAATACCAAAATCATTTGAACTAGAAGTAGATGAAAAAAATTCTGGGTACATCCAAATGGGACAAAACATATGGTTGAGTATATAATAAGGGGTGCAACTACACATGGTATGCCGATAAATAGTCAAACTTTATTGTCAAGTTTCCAAAGCTCTGTTAAAAATGCTGATAAGGAAGGCATTAAATATGAAGAAATTATGACCATAGGCGATTGGGAGTTAATATTTAGTAAACCCCGCGGAGACGGATTGCTACCGGTAATAAAGCACGCTGTGTATAGGCCTTAGAAGGAGGCGTGATTATGTTAAAAGTAGCAGAATATAAAGAAAGTCAGTCTGTAAATATTGAATATGATGTTTATATACCGATTAATATAGAATTCGGTTCATGGAATATATTAAAGGAACCAGCGATATATTGGAGAACTGGGGACTTCAAGAAATCTTTAATTGAAATAGGCATTGGGAAATATACAGGTAATATTCGTTCTATTACACTAACGTTATGTGAGAATGTACACAAAATGGAAAGTTTCAACTTGGATATGAAAAATGTAACTTTGATTAAAGGTGTACCTAATTTTCAGGTTGAAGAATATAATGATCAGACATATATAGACGAAAAGAGTGAATTGAACGTTTATATAGGAATTGATAACGTGTTAATTTCATTTTCGAAAAATGATATTGTGTCTATTATACAAAATGATACTGTGGGATTTGCTTTAGATAAAAATAAAATGGTTTGTGGCATTATAGTAAGTGGTATGTTAGAACATGAAAAGAAAATATTAGAGGATGCATTGAAATAAAGTATTATGTGTTACAAAAAATAATTAAACCTTGATGGGCTAAATGCCTCTCAAGGTTTTTACCTTAATTTAGCTGATAAACGAGTGGGGCAAAATGAATATGACCTATTTGAGAATTCATAACTCATGAAAGGTAGTACCAGAATGGAGTGTAGATTTAATATTTGGTTTTTGTGAGAAGCATGATAATCATGCGAGATGACATTTTACATCTCACATTTCGCACCCTAACAGGGTAGAAAGAAAGGATTTTTTATTTCGTTTTTTAGAATACCATTTCGACCAACACAACGAGCGATGGTAATCCTTTTTTTACCATCGCTAGTCGTTTCGTATGACGTTACACGTCAATGCTCTCATCCATGCCCAATCCCTGCAGGATCCTTCGTTGATCAGGGGTGAGCGGTTTCCCTAACGCGCGTTGGATGCGCCCATCCGGCAACTCCAGTAGGGCGACGTTCACATACCGGAACAACTGAAAGATCGCCTGACCGGTCGGGCGGGTCAGTTTCCGGCCTCCTGCGCCCTTGAATGGGCGTTCCGGGGTGATGAACGGACGCCCGGCGCTGGAAGACGCGGGAAATGGCCAAGGCCAACAGAGAGAGGCCTTCTTTCTTGTCGATCTGCACGAGGCAAGACGAAAGGACTTGATGGAGATTCGCCTCATACAGTCGATCCAAATGACGCGCGATGGCATCGTCGTTGAACCAAGACGGCTCCAGCCCTGGCCGAATCCGCTTCGGCCAATCGATGTCATGCGCCCATTGTTCCCAATGAACGAGCGCTTGCCGGCCGCTCAAGATATCCAGAATGATTAGCTTGACGATATCGCTGGCTCGAGTTTGGCATTGCGGATTCACGGGAACGAGATGATCCATCAACTGAGGAAGGTCAAGATCTTTGAACAGGGTACTTATTCTATTTAAATAACTGTAGATGAGCATTTTTCATTACAGTAATTTCCATTCCCTAAGAGACAAACAGGGGACCCCTTAGGCGACATGGAGCTGTTTTTTGATCACATCAATGGGAATCTCTTGCTTCGCGGCATCGTAGATGAACTCGACGATGCTGTGCCCTTTCCGAGACCGAAGAAGCTCCAGGCCGGAAGAGAGGTCTTGCTGAGATTCGGCGATGCTGTATACACAGGCTAAGAGCACCACGACCCCATACCGTTTCACCGCCCGAACGTGGCGAACACGGTATCATCTGACTTCAGCTGGTCTTTGGCCTGCCGGAAAAAGCATTCGATCGTCCAGCGCTGGGCATCGTAACGCAAGATCTC